>QXXW01000055.1:5634-7708 GCA_009887255.1 Candidatus Poseidoniales archaeon
CCACCGAGGACCAAGACGAGCCGTTACCTGACCAAACTCGGGTGGGGGCATTGACCAGGCTGGAATTGTTGGTGTAGCCACCCACAGGGTCGAGAACTGTCCATGGGCCGTTGTCGGTTCGCACCTCCAGCCAAGCTGCATCGCCATCGCTGAACGCCATGCGATGTTGAAAACTGAACGTGAAGTTCGCAATGTAAGCTGGAACGGGCCAAGAAGGCGAGATCAGGCACCCACTTTGTTCGGCGTCCAAGCCCCCGCGACCCAGCGTTGACAACATGTGAGACCCATCGGGAACAAGAGTGGAATTCGAATTGATGAGTGAGGGGTGCGATGCCGTAACCACCGACCAATCTTCATGATCCTCGCCAACGCCCCGCCAATCCGCTGCAACATCGACGAGGGTTTCAAAATCCGTAAGTGTGGTCAGTGAAGACACGGGCTCCAGTGTCAATTGCCCCCCTTGGCCGATGCCGGATGTGCCGTTGTGACTTCCGGACCATCCCAAACCCCCGTCCATGCCAAACCGTTGAGTCATCGCACCTTCGGATGTCCAGACCGGTTCGTAATTCAGGGAACCACCGGTGAATGAATGATTGTACGGTACGCTCAGAGCGTCCTCTCCCGTCACGTTCACTCCGGGTTGATTGCCCAACGGGGGATGCAACACTGGAACGCCGCCGACCTCAACCGCCCCCACGGCGCCGGGAACGGCACCGGTCCAAGCCACGGTACTCATGAGCAAGACCATGAGCACACACGACCGGACCCGCCGGTTCGAAGGTTGCGAGCGCGAGGGCGAAGGCATGGGGGCTCAAGATAAGGTGCAGTCGGTGTATTATGAAAGGATGTGATGTTAGCATCGCGCCTGAGGCCGACGAAGCACAGAAGAGGATTCAAAACCCGTCACCTGCAGGAAGAACCGATGTCCTCCGATGACGATCTCAGCAGCGCTCAAGCGCAAGAGGTCCAGGAGCAATTGTTCACCACACACAGAGGGCAGATTTCACATCAAATCCCCGTCCCTTTGCCACGACGTGACTTTTGGCAGAAAATCAGGGCCTTGCTTTCTCATCTCGACATGGAAATTCAGGCGCTCGTTCGAAAAGGTTCCATTGACATGCGACTGCAAAATTTGCAAAAGCGTCAAACCAACATTCGCCGAATTGCCTCGGAGCTTGCGCGTAAGCGGATGGTGGCCATGATGCAACATGCTGCGTCTCAGGCTCTCCGAAGCGGGATGACGCCGGGCATGAACCATGAATTGCCAGCCTTGGACTGGCAACGCCACGACCCTGCTGAGAAAGCCTTCTATCATGCCATGCAAATCAACCTTGACCGTTTCAAGAAGGACATCGAATGGACGTCAATGCAACAGGGCATGCTCGGTGAGCTGATGACGCCTCTCGTGCCTCATGCACCCGGAACCATGCAGCTGGACGCCTTTGTCTCTACGGGAACCACCATCACCTCCGGACCCCCTCCCGCATTGGCTTTTGAAGACGACTTGCCCCCGCTAGAAGAAACCGAGGTCGATGAGGAGGAACGGCTTCACGGTGCATCCGATTGGACGGATGAGGAGGCCTTCATGTTGGAAGGTCACCATGCCAGGGAATCGACAACGGCTGCCCAACTTGAGAGATCAGACGTCGGACGCCACGCTGCTGCCATGGAATTGGCCCCATCTCCAAGCGGAATGGGAATCGGAGAACCCGGGGCGGAACCTTTGAACGAACCTCTGGATGAAGCCAACGAAGCGGTTCAACCGGTCCCTGCTCCATCTGAACAACTTGTCAGGATCCGCATTTTGCAAACCATGCCCGAGCCCATTGTCACTGAAAACGGCGATGAACTTGTGCTCGAGAGCGGCGACATCCACGTGCTCAACAACGACATGGCTGAATGGCTCATCGATGCTGGAGTTGCCGAGGGCGCCGCTGTTTGACGTCCAACGTTGAAAAATGCCCTTACCTGTAGAGCATCAACCCAATGCTGGGGCCAACTCAACCGTTCATAGGGTCTATTCGGCAAAGCCTTCGCTTAATCCTAGGTGGCTGACTGGGCAACATTGGATGTT
>QXXW01000056.1:0-2840 GCA_009887255.1 Candidatus Poseidoniales archaeon
GTGTTGGTTGAGTTCGTTGATTACCAGCCTCCCTCAGAGCCCTTTGTGTACGAACCAACGGCCACCATTGGCGGCTTGGCGTTGGCGTTGGGCATGATTGGCACGGCCGTTCTCGCTCGACGCTCATCCATTGATTGGGGTTGGCGTGGTTTGAGCGCCATTGGTTTGGTGCTCGCCTTGGTGATGTTGCCCGATGTGGTGACTCAATGGACCAAAGAGGCTCCAGTGGTGCCGGGTCCGGTCACCGAATGGAACGAAACCTGGCCCGATGCATGGCGAGACGGTCACGTGTTCATCCTTGAATTTGAAGACCGAACGCTCGTTGAAGGTGGGAACCAGGGGGTCATGACGGTTGAGGAATTGACCCGACTGGCGACTCGGGAACTCGATGTTCCGATTGAAGTTCAAACGACCACCCTCGGACCGTATCTGACCGCATTCGACGGTGTTGAGGCCTTGGGTTGGGAATACTTCGTCAACGGGGAACGGGTTCCTCTCTCCATGGCCGATGCGATGCTTGAATCTCCCTCGATTGTTCATTGGCGTCTGGCCTGACGGTGACAAGGCTCAAGGGGGCCGCCTCGGTGGGCGTGTTATGTTCGAAGCCATGGGTGTTCACGGCCCTGTATTGAGCCCAACGGCTGCGTTGGTGCTCGATGTGCTGTTGGCAGGTTTGGCGTTTGCGCTTCTCATGAAACCCTCCCGTCACAACACGGGCGATATGGCGATGTTGGCCACCTTGGTCGTCGTCACCTCTGCGATTCGTGTGTTGATGGCGCCGCTACCGAACGTCCAACCCGTCACGGTGGTTGCGCTGCTTGTGGGGGCTCGTCTTGGAGCCGCTCGCGGTGTTGCTTACGCTGTCCTGGTCGCCATGCTGTCCAATGCTGTTCTCGGAGACGGTTGGTGGACGTTGTTCCAGGCAGCTGGTTGGGCTGCTGTGGCCGTCGCAGGTTCTCGACTCGATCTGGGCACATCCGCTTCTCCTCGTTTGAATCGAATGGCCCTGGTTTCCGTGGTTGCGGCGTTTGGTTTTGGCCTTGTAACAAACCTCTCTCTCGTCGAACCCACAACGGGGCTGATGACCTTCCTAACTCTGATGGTGCAAAGTTTGCCGTTTGATGCGGTTCATGCCGTTGGAAACGTGGCGTTTGTGGTGTGGTGTGGCCCCTTGATGATGCGTTTCTTGGACCGTATTGACACCTCCATGGAGCACGTGATTGAGGTCGTTGAGCGTCATGTCATTGATGGATGATGCTCCAACGATGGCCCTCATCGTTCGTTCTGATTTGGCCATGTCTGCGGGAAAAACAGCGGTACAATGCGCCCATGCAGCTGTAAAATGCGCCCAATTGGCCCGGAAAAACAACAGAATTTACGACCGGTGGTTGGAACACGGCGGGCGTAAAATTTGCCTCACGGTTGACGACGAATCACACCTCCTTGAGGTCATGGCACAGGCTTCAGCAGCTGGCTTGGTTCACGCCGTTGTGGCAGACGCCGGCCATACCGAGGTCCCAGCGGGCACGGTGACGGTGTTGGGCCTCGGCCCCGCTACCCGACGTGCGATGGACGCCATCACGGGAAATTTGGCCGCACTTTGAGGGATGGGTATGGGCATTCGTTCGTTTCTCCACCGCTTAACGGCGCCAACGCCGGTGCACATGCCGTCACTGGGCTCACAGAAGTTGGTTTGCGTGGTCAATCAATCCCTCAAGATGGGAAAAGGCAAGGTGGCGGCTCAGGTTGGCCATGCGGCAGTTGGGGCTTTTTTGGACGCTGGGTCCTCTCACCCCGGGCATGTGGAGGCATGGCTGGCGAGCGGGCAGAAAAAAATCTGTGTCAAAGCACCCGATGAATCGCTGTTTGAAGAGCTTGTTCAAAGCGCTCAACGCCTGGGTGTCCCGGTTCATTTGGTCAAAGATGCGGGTCACACTCAAATCCCCGCTGGCTCTCAAACCGTCCTGGCCCTTGGGCCTTACAACGACGACGTCTTGGACACCATCACGGGTGACCTGAAGCTGCTCTAAGCAACCCCTTGATGAAGGAGGGGCACAAGGTCGTGGCATGCGCGAATACCCCTCTGACCGGGTTGACCTTCGTTCGGACACGGTGACTCAACCCACCGCAGCCATGCGTCAAGCCATGATGGAAGCCAAGGTAGGCGACGATGTCCTGGGCGACGATCCGACTGTGCAATCCCTTGAACAGCGGGTCGCCGAGATGTTCGGTAAAGAATCTGGACTTTTTGTCGCATCGGGCACCATGTCCAACGCCATTGCTCTTCGAACCCACACCGTCCCTGGTGACGAAATCGTCTGCGATCGAACCGCTCATATTTACCGTTACGAAGGCGGTGGATTCGCTGCATTGTGCGGGGCTTCCATCGCCTTGGTTGAAGGCGATAAGGGGCTGATGACCGCCGACCAAGTGGCTTCGGCCATTCGTAAAGCCGATGGCTCGGGAAGCCACTACCCAAACGGTTCCTTGGTGTGCGTCGAAAACACCGCCAACCTCGGGGGCGGGACATGCTACGACCAATCCACACTCGACGCCATTGCAGCTGTGGCAAAGGAACGAGGCTGCGGCACCCACATCGACGGCGCTCGCATCTTCAACGCCAGCATCGCCACAGGCGTGGCTTTGCCTGAAATGTGTCAAGCCTACGACTCGGTGTCGATTTGTTTTTCCAAAGGTTTGGGAGCGCCTGTAGGCTCGGTGTTGGTCGGGTCAGCGGAGTTCATCGCCAAAGCCCATCGTTGGCGAAAGATGTTTGGCGGGGGTTGGCGCCAAGCAGGGTTCTTGGCTGCCGCCGCTCACCATGCCTTGGACCATCACGT
>QXXW01000057.1:0-11163 GCA_009887255.1 Candidatus Poseidoniales archaeon
ATCCAAATGTCAGACGGAAAGAAATACTTCGTTCTCATGGAGAACGGAAAAGATACGAGCCAAGTATTTGCGAGCAAACAACCCCGTGGTGCGGCCTTGAAGGCAGCAACCCGCGGACACGAGACCATCCGCCTTCGTGAGCGCGGCACCAAGCGTGTCCACGTGTTCACGGGCAGCATCTCGATGGTTGACAAGCCAGAAAACGGACCAGCATGGCTCCCAGACAAGATCAAGAAAGCCAACGTCAAGAAGCAAGGCATCGAGCACCTTTGAGGGCTCGTTGTTAAGCCGATGGCTTTCTCCAACTGATCCAGTTGTACAACAGCTCATCCGGGGTTACGGCCCGGGATGAGCCTTTTTTTCACCATCTACCGACGGTTTGATTAAGCAGGGTGCCGAGTGAAACCTGTCCTTCGGGACACGGGATGCACACCCGCAACAGCGGGGGGCGGTGACGCCAAATGAACGAGAAACGCGCGCGGAAGCCACAGCCAAAAGCCAGAAGACCCAGCCAAATGCGCTTGGTTGAACCTGAAGGGCCTGCTTTGCCTGCTCGCTTGGTTCATCTGCGCCACCTCCCGTGGAGAACCTGCTACGAGCGTCAACTCAACGCGGAAAACAAGTCCATCAACACACAAAAGTCCTACTTCTATGGATTGACACCACTGATTGAAACGACACTACCGAGGGAAATTTCCCTTGACGACGAGGACATGTCCGCTCTGAGCATCGAATCCATGGCCGCCAGAATGGAGCCCATGAACGGCCGTTTGGACCTCTGGGCTCACAACATCGCTGGCCTCCGCCCGACAACCTTCAACGCTCGACTGGCCGCTGCTCGCCATTTCATCAAGTGGTTGGGCTTGATGTGGCCCGACCATCTTCAGCGAGTGCGGACCGGAAAACGTCTTCCAAGAACCTTGACCAAAAGGGAACTGACCGCTGTTCTCGAAGCCGCACATTGCAGCGAACACCCCGCCATGGCCCTGTTGGTGACCCTGATGCTGGACACCGGACTACGGGTCAGCGAAGTCTGTGAATTGAACATGGATGACATCGATTTTGAGGACGGTTCGGCTCGGGTCCTCGGCGGCAAAGGGGACAAAGATCGGCTGGTGTTGTTCACAACACGGACCATTCGTGCGTTCGAAGCTTGGCTCCCCATTCGTCAAACGATGGCCAACGATGAAACGGGTCCTGCATTGCTGAATCAGCAAGGACGACCCCTCATCCCGAGGAGTGTTCAACGAATGATGGACATGCTGGCTGTTGAAGCCGGGGTCCCGAAGGGGAAATTGACGCCTCACGTGCTACGGCACAATTTTGCCACAGGATTGTTGGAGCGCGGCGCTGATTTGGTCACCATTCAGCGGCTGATGGGGCACGCCACCATCGCCACGACGAGGGTGTACCTCGAAATCTCCGACCAAACCCTTCGAGAAGTGTACCATCGGGCGCAAGCTCTCCGGCTGGATGAAAACAACGATGACGCTGGTTCGGTTGAACCGCTCACGCCCTCGACCAGCGGCGCTGGGCTGGACCGTTCATGAACGTCGTTTTTTCCGTTTTGGGATGGTTTGTGGCCCAGCCCACCTCTTGTTGGCCATGACCTCTTGCCCGGCATGACCGTCGATGGGGCAGTGCTTACCTGAGCGGCATCGGGAACAATTGTCCTTGGACGGTTGCTCAACCGTCTTTCTCAGACGACCGTACTTCCGCCTTGGCATGTGTCGTCATTCGTTCTCTCGGTCCTCAAAGGTATGGGTGATGTTAGTCCTTCTTGAACCAAGGCATGTCCTTCACCGAGCGCGGGACTTTGATGGTAGAGCCTTTTCTGTTGTCGACGTTGGCCCTGTTCAGGGATGCGTGTTCCTTGGTCGTTTCAACCACACGTTCAGCGACCTTTCTTCCTTTGGAGACAACTTCTTCTGAGGTGTTTTTTGTGGCTTTAGCGGCTTTTTTGGCTTTTGATTTGGTGGCGCTGGCAGTGGATTTTGCAGCAGCAGATGCCTTGGCTTTAGCGGCCTTGGCTTTCTCTTTGACCGATGCTCCCGCAGCTTTGACGTTCGTTTCGACGTTGGCAACGCCTTGAGCAGCTTTCAACACCTTGGTGGCCATGCTTGGTGAGAGGCCTGCTTTCTTCAGGGATCCAGGCGTTGAACTCGCCACTTTGGCCACGGTGCCTAAGTTCGCTGCCACCAATTTGGCGACGGTTGCTGCACCCACGCCGGGCAAACTGTTCAATCCGCTTTTTTCAGTCTTCTTTCGTGCCATGTGTCCACCTAACTGGAAGAGAATTGGGACTGTAGATGAATGTTCCTCTTGTTGAGCCGAGGTGCTTAAGTGGCCCGAGGCCGTCATGAGCATGAAGCATACGGTGGCATCATGAACGAACACCAAAACAACCCTGATGCGACCACGACAAGCGTCCTCTTTGGTCAAGTTCGTCGAGCCAGTGCATCGCACAAGGTGGACACGATCCATGGACTTCTCCGGAACCGCCACTTCACCGGACAACACACCGTGCTTTATTTGGGGGATTTGGCCACTGCACTGCTTGGTCATCTGCAAAACGCAGAGACGCCCACCGTGAAAGAAACACCAGGGTTCAACGAACAACGTTGGTCATTGACCACCCAAAACGGCGACCTGCACGTCACAATCACGTCTCGCCCCTACTGGGGGTTCGGGTTGTTGACCGCTGGATATCTCAACGTCATCCACCTTCAGGGGCCGAAGGCACTTCGCAACCGACTCGTGCTTGACGTGGCAAGCAGTTTGGGTCAACGGCCTTGGGAATGGTCCCGTCCATCCCGTGCCTCGCGATTCCTGAACCGTTACTTTCCTGAACACAACCTGAAGAGCAACGAAATTGAATGGCAAGGGTTGGCTGATGACGGACGTGACGACCTCAACGAGGCCATCCATGGGTACAAGGCCCGTTGGGAGGATTTGCGCCAACGTGCCGACAACGAAGAGGATGAAGCCCTCAACTTGGCCATTGAGGACGACCTTCATGTGGCACGCAAGGCACTATTGGAAGACCACACGACAGCCGTAGAACGAGCGCTGGCACGAGTTGAAGGGAACCTGATTCTCCTCAACCCGAGCACCAATCCTTCCAGTTTTGAGTCACAAAAAACGATGCCTTCGTCTGGAAACACACCACCATCAACCAATGATGAGGTAACCATCGTGGATTATGCAGCCCTGCTCGAGGAGGCCTGACCGCGCGTCGCGTTGATAAGGGGGAGGACATTCGCTAGAACCGGTCCCCATGGCTTCGAAGAAGAAGAACGACGGCAGCGGCATTCAGCAAGCAGCCGGTTTGATTCGCTATTTTGATGAAGAATCAGAGGAATCGTGGAAAATTACTCCAGCACAGGTTTACCTGGCCTGCATTGGCCTTGGAGGATTCTTTTACCTCGTCAACCAAGGCGTGGTTCAAGCCATCTGGAACCTGTTTTGAGTTCACAGCGGTTGAATCAACACCACTTTGGCCTCTTGTTCAGCCATCCGCTGAGCGACCATCAAAGCCGTGTCCAAGGTTTGTGTTACACCGATCACCGTCTCCTGGTCGCCCTCCGCCAGCACCAACCGGTGTGACATGGCGTCCAAGGTTGACTGGTTGATGCGTTCAAACACCCAATGTTCGTCTTCAATGCGAACAAGAGAAGGAACCGGTGACATTGGACCCATGGTTGATTGGGTGACATGAGCGCGGAGTTTGAGCGGCCGTAAGACCGATTGAACCGTCGGCCAACGACGCTGTTTCAACGGCATCTCCAGTTTACGCTTCGCTTCTATGCCGCTTCGAAAGGCTCGTGCCATGAGGGTCCCATCCCTTGAAATCTTGCGATTTCGATTGGTTCTCCGATTGCTTTGCCTATAACCATCGCGATGACATTAACCCCGAAAACGATGATTTCAGGATGTCAAGGGAAGAGAGCGGACGGCCAATACCAGCCCACTGGCCACGGCGATTGAAACCGTGGCTTGTGTTGCCATGACCAAGGGCCATGAGATTGAACTCCATGCCAAAGCGAGACCAAGCCCAACCACAACAATGGCTCCCAAAAGAGCCCGGGTTCGAGCCGATGGGGGGTGGGGATGTTCAACAAACCATGGCCACAGAAGAGCCAATGAACCTGCAACCAACGTTCCTTGAGCCAGCAAAACCATGTCTTCGGTGAGGACCAGCCCGACCGGGACCCCACAACACAACGCCATTCGGAACCACCACAACTCCGGCCGATGTGCTGCGTCCAAACCGATGGTCGGAAGCGTCATGCATCCCCCCACCACCAGCATCCACGCCCCCGTTAACCGTAGGGACACCCAAGCGCCGTCAGCTGAGGTCCGAAAACCGGCCTCGTCGGCCACCGACCACGCCAACAGCGTCATCACCACAAGCGAAGCGATCACGGTCAAGAGCAAGGTTTCGGTTGGGTGTTGGAGGGTGTGCCATCGGCCTTCCATCTGCAGGGCGGGTGCATGTACGGTGGTCATCATGGTACCGTACACCATCACCATCATCGCCACCCCCCACCAAAGATGCGATTCAGGGCGTTGCCACCATTCGTTCAACCCCACTCCGGTTGATGCCCAACACCACCAGGCCAAGGGCAAAGCGACGGCCATTTTCATGAGCGCTCGCTGGAGCAACAGGGCAGGTTCTCTGGTCGTTGGCATCAGGCCTGTCGCAGCAATGATCTCGCCGGACATGATGAGCACCAAGGTGACCAGGAAAACAAGACCGAGGACCGCGATTGAAGCCAAGGGTTGGGTTGGCTCACCGGGCAAGACCGTCATGGATTGATACTGCGATTCAGGCAACAGCAACGTCAACAACCCCATGCTCCAAACCCCAGCATGAGCCACCATCCGTCGTTGAACGGCGAGTTTGGTCTCGAGGCTTGCTCCGCGCAGGCTGGGAAGGTGGCGACTCATCACCGAAAACAACAGAAAACTGAGCATTGCACCCTCAACAGCGCCTTGCCCGGTGAACAGGACGTGGAGGCGGGCAACCGTTCCATCGGTGCTCGAGAGAAGGGTGGCCACCTCTGGGTGATTCGTGGTGTGGCTCAGCAAATCACCTGCTCGGTCGATGAGCATCGAGAAGAGGACAAGAACAGGGAGGGCGTGCATCACGGCCCGATGCCAGCGTTGCCGGGCTTCATGAACGGGCAGCATTGGAGAGATGGCCCAAAGCCCACAAGAGAGGAACAGCAGGGCCATCAGCCACCCTTGTTCCTCCATCAGCATGAGTTGGAGCAACGGCACCCACCTTTTGGTCGTGGCGGAAGACCCAAAGACGAACGCCTTGACCAACACCCGTGAGGGGCCCAACGGACCGTGATGAAGAACGGCGTGACTTCGCACAAACCGCGCCGTTGACCAACATGGTTCGGGCCTTGGGCCACGATGCAGAACAGTGGCTTTCGTTTGCCCTCAAACCGTTGCCAGAAACCTTCCGCGTCTCTCCACATCGACCCGACCGTGCTTGGACGCTTGAGCAGGTCGAAGCCCTGGGGGGCACACCCCTGCCTTGGTTGCCGCACGGGTCAGCCTACACCATGCCGTTTGCGCGCGGACGTGCACCTGAAGGCGATGCTAAACGGCTGATGGCCATCTTGCACGAAACGGGAAGAATCACTCGTCAAGAAGCCGCAAGCATGCTCCCGGTCCCCCTGTTGGATGCACACCAGCATCACCTCGCCTTGGACATGTGCGCTGCTCCGGGGTCAAAAGCCACGCAGTTGGCTGAACGCCTGCACCCCAACGGTGTGGTCGTGGCCAATGAACCGGTGTCAGGTCGGCTGAACATGTTGGTGAGCAACCGCAGCCGTCTTGGGTTGGCCAACATGGTCGTTTCCCAGCACGACGGTCGTCATTTTGCTCGCGTCCCTCCACCCGGGTTTGACTTGGTGGTTGCCGATGTGCCCTGTACGGGGACGGCGACCACGCGGAAAAACAGGGATGTGTGGTGGGATTGGACCCCAAAGGAGGGGCGAAAGATGTTCACCATGCAGGTCGAAATTGCCAGCCGCGGCGCCAATCTGCTAGCACCCGGAGGGCAACTGGTTGTTTCAACCTGCAGCGTCGACCCCGTTGAGAACGAAGCCGTGGTTGCTGAACTGCTTCGACGGTGCCCGCATCTTGAGCTTCTCGAAATCACCGATGACATGCTTCCTGGACTGGTTCTGCACAACGGATTAACGGCTTGGGACATGCTTGACGAGAAGGGTCACCCTGTCACCGATTCATCGTGGTCAGAACTCCACTTTTTTGATGCATCTCAACTTTCACCCTCTGACCGGGTACGAACCGTGGAGGATGTTGACCAGTCCATGGAACGCACCATCGAAACAAACCTGCCCAAATGCAAACGGTTGTGGCACAACGACCACGACACGGGTGGGTTTTTCCTCGCCCTGTTTGCGCACAAGGCGGACACCGGCCGAACCAAAGCACCGACGTACCACTCTCGGCGCGAACGTCAACGAGACACCACCGAACCCATTCACCTCCGTCCTATGCCTCGCACGACATCAAATTCTGTGGTGGAAGCCGATCCGGAGATCGTGCAGCAAATCGAAGCGTTGTACGGTTGGCCGTTGAAAGAACATTCTGTTTGGATGCGGGGCAAACGCCTCAACATCGCCCCAAAAACCGTGCGTTCCCGATTGTTTGATCCCTTGTGCCCCACCAACAAGGGCGATGCATGGCCGGGAGGTACCTTTCATCCTCTTCAAACCGTCCACGTTGGTTTACCGGCGTTCACGCTGAAAAAGGATTCTTGGAGGTCCCGTCAGGAGAGCCTCTACCTTTACGCCGACCAAATGACAGCAAACGTGACCGAAGTCGACGAAGACACCTTCAAGGAACTGTTGCAAGGATGGGCGCCGATGGTCGAGGCTTTCGTCGAACACGTGGACGGTCCGCCGATGAGGACGGGCGCTTGCCTCATTCGCTGCCAAGTGTTGGGTCAAATGGAAACGATTTCGGTATGGGTTGGAGCACGCGTAACCTTGATGATCGATCGAAATGAACAAGATGTTCTGCGGCGAAAACTGGGGTTGCCATGGCGAAGCGAGGAGGAAACAGAATGAGGCGTCTTGCCCTGTTTCTCGTGATGATCTTCGCATTTCCCGTCGTTGGTGCCCAAGAAATGACGGTTGAAGCGAGCGCAGCCATTGAGCAGACCGAATTCATTGGCTTGGACGAGGTGTTCCTTTCACCGGACCTCGACGAACCAGCATCCTCCACCCGGGGTTATGCAGCGTGGCACTGGTGGACATGGAGCGACGAAACAGGCTCGGATTGGCCCGATGACGATGCCAATTACCGACTCAGGCAGTACGATCAAGACCAACCTCATGAGAATCAAACCCACACGGTATCTCATTCGTTGCTGCCAGGCAATGCGATCAATGTTGAGGGGACCGTGCAGATTCGGTCGGACGGAGCAAACTTGCGTTGGATAGCACTCGATCTCAAGATTGCACCTCAAACCAATCTGTCCAACCAGACCATTGCTTACATTGTGCTCCAAGAAGACCATGCCGTCGACCACCACCGCCGCACCACCACCCACCTGGTCCGAGAATTACGGCCAGAGGTTGGCTTCGCCTTGAATGAAGGGAACGAAACCACAGCCACATTCCAATTGCCGGCAGACCATCTGTTGGCCGCTGGCATTGACCTGCTCAACAAGAGCGAAGGGTGGACCTATGCCATCGCCATCTTCGGTCAATCTCTCGAAGGGGAAGAAGACCCCGGCCTCCTGTACTACACGCAGGGCCCTCTCCCCAGTTCCAGAACCTTAGAACCCACATCACAACGCTGGTTAACCGTGGCCCTGCTGGCCGTTGGGTGCACCGTTCTTGGAACCGTTCTCACCAACGTGCGCCGACGAGAACACAGCATGCCTCTGGTCACCGCCTCCTGGAATGAAGACGACCTCAAAGTCACCGTCGTCGCCGGAAAGGCCAACTTGACCGTGAAGGACTGGACGGTTCGAGAACCGTGGAAATTTCGCCGGCGCCCGCCCAACATTGAACTTCAGCCAGGACAAACTCGGACCGTTCGAGCCACCTTCGTTCGGATGCTGGAAGAGGATTGTCATGTGGATTTGGCCCTCGATATCGAGGAAATGGGGGCATGGCAGCACCATGTTTGGCTGCATCCGGCTTCCACCTCAACCTTGGGAAGCGTTGAAATCGTTGAGGAGCGTCCTTGACCCATGAACTTGGACCGCACGGACCAACGGCTCCTTCAAGCCCTTCAGAACAACGCCAGAACCAGTCAACGGCAGTTGGCCAAGCAACTCGGCGTGGCACAAGGGACGGTCACGAACCGACTCAAGCGGCTTGAAGACGACGGGGTGATCACGGGTTACACGGCCACGGTATCTCCGGCTTCACTTGGCTGGAGCATGACCATCATGGCGGGGCTTCGCATCATGAAAGGCCGAATGATTGATGTCCAACAACGCATCGCTGCAGACCCACGTGTGTTTGCTGTTTACGACGTCACAGGCGATTGGGATTCCATCGTTCTTGCTCGCGTCAAGGACCGGCAAGATTTGGACAACCTCACCAAGACCGTGTTTACACTTGAAGGCGTGAGCCGCTCTTACACCCATGTCGTGCTCAACACGGTGAAAGAAACCATCGCACCTCACATCGATGTTGAGGACGTTTGATCGAACCTGTCGACCAGAGGACGAAGTGCATCGATCAATCCAATCATTCCTTCCACCACTTTTGTTTCGGGTTTCAAGGCCACCATCAGCCGTCGCCTGAGCTGTTCGTCCACCGATGCATCAAAGGACAAAAATTTCTCCCTCAGGGTGCGCTGAAGGCGCCCACCCGTACGATCCCAGTCCATCAGCAGCAGGATGGTTGGTCCGCCGTCTACAGGGTGACGTGCGCCGTACCGTTCGAACAAATGCGTCACCACCCGTTCGAGGGGCCATCCGCGGTTGAGTCGCTCGATCGGGCCGGTAAACCCCAACAGCATAAGCGCCCGTTCATCTCGCTTTCCTTCAACCAACAACGGAACCTCGAGAACCCGATTCCGTTCTCGTGCTGTGGCCAACGCTTCGGCTGCATCAAGCCAACGTTCGGTGGCGTTGGAACCACCCCGAACGTGTTCACGATTTCCCATTGTTCTCCCCCAGTGCTTGACGTATTCTCAAAGCGATGCAATCGATTCCCATGGATTCAATTCGAATGGTTTTTTGTCGCGAGGTCTGACCCGACAAGATGGAGAGATCGGTCAAAGAGCAACGGAGTTGAGCGGAGAGGACGGACAAGACAGCGGTGTTGGCTCGGCCGTGTTGAGCCTGCGCCCGAACGGCAACCTTCACCCGATTGCGCCACTCGTTGAAGGATTGGAACCCTTGGCGGTCAGAACCCGGCAAAACCTCAACATCCACCAGGACAGCGCCATCAAGCGTTGGTCGCAAGCACCCGCCGAGGTCCATGTTGGTCCCACAACAAGGCGGTAAATGAACCGCTCCGAGCCGTGGGGGGACGGCCCCTGTGAGGTGTGATGTTTGGTCGGGCGTTCCTACCAATCAATTGGGGGGTGGGCCCCCGTTCATCGCTTCCTTGTGAAAGGGAAACAGCGCGCGATTCTAACCCCCCTCAACAAATCCTTAAGGAGGGCAATCACGGCGGGTAGAACAGGGTGATTGCATGGTAGCAGAAGATACTGTATTTTCCGTTCTCTATGATAAATTCATGTTCTGGTCCATTCTTGTCGGCATCTTCACCTTTGGGTGGATGTTTTTGGCTATTTTGCGCTACCGACAAGGAGTTGAGCCCGACACGACGCATTTGGACCACATCGAGGTTGGAGCGTTTCCTGTTGATCGGCACAACACACGCCTAGAGGTGTTCTTCTACGTCCTTCCAAGCCTCATCGTCGTTTGGTTGATCATGATGGCCCTTGCCTCAAACACCGCAGCGTGGACAATTCCCCCAGAAGACGAGGCCCATAACATGACCATCATCGGCAAGCAGTGGTTCTGGGAATTCCATTACGAAGACCCGCTCACCTGGGAAGACGACCCCAGAATCACCGGCATTGATGTTACCTGGGCTAATGATTTCGTGTTGGTGAACGCCACGGGCACCGAAGCCACCAACTTCTCTGTTGATGTAGCAGGCAACGCTCTGGATTACCCTATCGATTCCGCCACAGGCCTCGGCATGGCGGCGAACTACTCCTTCAGCATCCGAGCATTCGCAAGCGTGGAAGTTACCAACGCCGAAGGAGAAGTCATTCACACGTGGATGCACATTCCCGGGATCGACCCCAACGGGAACATGTTTTCCTTTTCATCAGCTCTTGGAGAAGACATGATCATTCCGTGTGACGAAGACACCGTGTTCACCATGCACTCTCAGCCCTCCGACGATTCCAACCCGAACTACATCGGCGTTCAGCACTCCTTCTGGCTTCCCGAATGGGGCGTGAAAGAGGATCTTGTGCCCGGAATCGAGGGCGGCACCGTGATGACCGTGGAGGCCGATGACCCCGGAACATTCCCCATCCGCTGCGCTGAATACTGCGGCGCCCAACACTCTCTGATGTACGGTCAAGTCAAGGTCGTTGCCGCCGAGAGTACGACCTGTGACATGGACTCGGGCGTAACAAAGACCGGCGCATCTCCGCCTGCCGGAGGTGCCTACTGATGCGCACTCGAATCACCGTTGTCCTCTCGCTTCTTCTTCTGGCCTTGATGGCCACTCCCCAAATGACCGCTGCGCCCGGTGGCATCAACAGCGCAGGCAATCTTGGTTGTTCCTGTCACGGGGGCGCTAGCCCCGACACCACCGTGGTGGTGGACGGGTTGCCAGAGACCTACAACGCCAGCGAAACCTACACCTTCACGGTGACCGTCGTCAACGACGTCATGGTCCTTGACGGCGATGGTGTCGTTACCGATGGCGCTCGCACCGTCCCCTACGGTGGCTTCAGAATCCTCGTCTCCCACGGTGAAGTGAACACCGTCCCCGATGAACTCAGCCACATCATGGACGACGGACTCACCCATACGGCAGAAGGCAACATGGTGCGCTCTTGGACCATGGAATGGACGGCCCCTGCAGCAGATGACCTCAACGTCGAGATGACCGTGTTCGGCAACGC
>QXXW01000058.1:0-5249 GCA_009887255.1 Candidatus Poseidoniales archaeon
GTCGCTCGGCTTCAAGTGACCGAGGTAATGGAGCATGTGGTGTGCTGTCATGTAGGTGACCGGCGTGGCTGCAGCGGTTTTCAGGCTGATGTCATCCGGGAGTGGAATGACTCGGTCGACGGGACTGATCACATAGCTCGCTTGACCTCCGTTCCGCATGGCGGCGACCACGCGTTGACCTACGGCCATTCCTTCAACGTCTTCTCCCATCGCATCCACAACCCCACTTGCTTCGTATCCGGGTGTGAACGGATAAGCAGGTCGTGGTTGATAGAATCCAAGACGCATCAGCAGGTCTGCGAAGTTGATGCCGGCATAGGCGACTTTGACCCGGACTTCTCCGGGGCCAGGGACAGGGACTTCCATGGGTTGAGTGGTGACGGATGATACACCGCCTGCTTTGGTGATGACAACACGCTTGTCCATCTTCATGCCTCCTTGAGCAACCAACCACTTGAGCCACGCTGGACACGTTCCTCTCGTTCCAGCGTCATCAGATGAGACAGGGTTTGGTCTTCTGCGAGGCCAGGGTGGGCCTCGGGTGTGTCTGCGTAGGCGTTCTTAGCAATTGAAGTAAGGTCATTCAACCCCGATTCGACGGCGTTGAGAACCCGTTCATGCCGCTTCAATCGATGGTCGATGTATCGGTTCAACACCCGCTGTGGTTGGGCCACAACAGGGCCGTGGCTGGGGAAGATCAGATGCGGATTGCTCCCGGACAATCGCTGCAGCTGCTCGATGTACACACCCATGTCACCGGTGTGCGGCGGAACAAGGATGGTGCCGAATCCAGCGACCATGTCTCCTGCGATCAGTCCGGCTTCGCTCAAAAGGCATACGTGGCCGGGATGATGGCCAGGTGTGATCAGCACTTCCCATTGTTGAACGCCAAGTTCCAACACCTCTCCGTCCACCAAGATTCGGTCACAAGGTACGCTGAGATGGGTGTGTGCGCTGCCCCAAACGGGGACGGCAAAGGCCTCGCGCAAGAGCGACATGTCGGCCAAATGATCCCCATGGCTGTGAGTAAAGAGCACCGCTTTGAGTTCGCCTTTATGGCGCTCGACAGCCGTGGCGAGTGCTTCCATGTCCTCTCGCATCCTGATGGCGGGATCAACGAGTACGAACGATCCGTCTGGGTCGCCGACGAGGTAGCAGTTTGTGTGGTCAGCGGGGGGTAATGTAGCGGTCTTGATTGGAACCACCTCGACCCCGTGGGCAAACAAAATTGAGCGCCGACCCGGCAACCGTTGAGCGATGTCGTTGGCTGCACTGACCATGTTTCTCTCGCATCGTCCAAGGGTCCGTTCAATTTCCATCAGAAGCGTGACGACCGGGGGAGCGACTTTGATTTCATGCGCTTTCCAGCGTTGGAGAATGTCGATGGGCTTGGCCCACATGATTTCGGTGAATTCGGTTTGCGGTTCAAGGTCAATTTCAGGAACGCTGGTGTGGTTGCCAGCATGGAAGTGCATGAACGCATTGTCAAACTGGACGGGTCCAAAAGGAGGCGTAATTCGATGGCTAAGGACGTTTAAGCCAGACCGGTCAACATCAAATGCTCCTGCTTGAGCGAGCGGCAACCAGGTCGTTTTGTCGTTGACGATGGCTCTGCGCGCCTCTTCGGGCAACGGCATCAACCCTCGCTGTGAAGGTACAAGTCCGAGTTCTTCACTCATCTCACGAAGTATGCAAGCAACGGTGGCTGACTCATCGCCGTCCAATTCAGCAAGGGCTTGCACGGCAGCATGGTCCACCCGAGACACACCTCCACCTGGGAAGGCCCAGTAACTGGGGAAAGCGCGCATGGTGGGCGACCTCAATCCCAGAAGGACTTCAACCCCTTCAGGGCCGTCCCTTGTCAGTGTCATGGTCGCAGTGGGCCGGGGTTGACCCCTGTCGTTGAGGGGAACCGTCAGGCCTGCTGGCACTTCACTCATGTTGACGGCTTTGGCGCCGCCCATTCAAAGGCTTGTGTCCGCCGCTCAGTTCTCTCGGCGGACCATGACGGCTCCCAGAAGGGCGAGGGTGGCCAACACGCCGGTGAAACCGGGCAAGGTTGGGTTCTCATCGCTGTAAGCGTCGGCGCTTGTGGAGTGAAGTCGAACGGTGTTCCAGTCGTCGGTGGTGCCGCCATCGCCGGGAACGCCAATCATGTCGCCTGACGTAATGGTGCCGGAGTCGTCGGAGTCCACGAAGACGATGGTGGTGTTCTCATTCATCATGGCCTCTTCGGCTTCGGCGGTGGTCATCAACACAGAGGCGATGGTCACGGAAACGACGTCATCGCCGCATTCCATCGTCATCTCACCGTCTTCGGTCATCACGTCATCGCAATCGCTCAACACGATGCTGTAGTCAGCAAAGTCACCAGAATAGGCAAACATTTCACTGTCAGCGTGAATGGTCCAATGACCGTTTGAGTCGTCGTCTCCACCCGTGCCATGATCGGCGTCTCCAACACAGAAACTTGTGCCGTAGGTCTCTGACGAGTTGTCGTATTCAATACGGGCATCAATGCTGTAGCAACCGTCGGATAGCATGTAGGCGTCAACGAGGGACTGGATTGTCATGGTGATGTAGGATTCGTTGTTTTGGCCGTTCACAAAGTCGGATCTGCTGACCGTCCAGTTGACCATTGGGGATGCGCCGTCATTGTCCCAGATCATGAATTCAACGGCGTCCACATGCTCGACACCGCTGTAGAACACGACTTCGAAGCCGTCTTCGTTGGCACTGCCCACTTCGAGTTGACCAAAGTTCCAGTCCACGGTAGGCGATGTGCTCATACCGGGTTCGTCGCTACCGTCGATGCAATCGGTGTACATGTCATCGAATTGGTAATCATCAATCAATTGGCCATCGTCGCACATGAACTTGGATTGGACCATCATGAACACTCCACTCATGGTGCTGGTGTTGTAGTTGTACAGAAGATGGTCCGTTTCGTTGGACAAAGCGTTGTACAATTCCAATGCACTTCCATCGGCGTTGATGATGTCGAACAACACCTCACAGATGTCGGTGCTGTTGAGGTATGTTCCGCCGGATTCGGCACAATCGGTGGCGCTCGAGGCATGAACACTCCAGTTGTTCCAATGCAGCGTCAAGTTGACGCCATCGTGCGTGACGTTGGCGAAGTTCCCGTCGTCGAAGAACATCAAGTTGGCCGGGACGGTCACGTTGGTTTGAGTGAAGGTGTGGTTGTGGTCGTTCACCAAGGTGCCGCACATGCTGGTGTCCACGCTCATTGTGTCAAGGGACTCAAAGAAGGTGGAGTTTTCCCCAACGAGGGCAGCGGTATCAAGGAAAAAGATGCAATCGTATGCATCAACAAACTCAAGGCTTCCGTCACCGTTGTGGGACGAAGAATCCGGTTCGTCAGAACCGTCCATGCAGTCCTCCTCTCCATCGTGATACCAGTCTGCAGGGACGTAATCTCCGTTATCGCAGACGTAAGAGTCCTCAGCGAACATGAACAGAAGGACGTTGTTGCCGCCGTCCCATGCGTATTCAGCCACTTCATCGTCGATGAGGATGGCTCCTGCGTCGTAATTATCAACAACCCACATCTCTTCGACGCACAACGAAGATGCGTTGTCCCAAACGCCATACATGGTGCAATCCTCTTCGGTGGTGGTGTTCCCCTCGTGCATGAGGATGTACGTGGTGGCGTTTGTGTGGTTGTTGAACGTGATGCCCACGTCCATATCAGGGAGAACGAACATGGTGTCGTAAGGAATGCCAAATGTTTCGTTGGCGGTAAAGGTGTAGGCATCGGCCTCGGTGCCGCACATGCTGGCGTTGAGGGTGCTGCTGTTCACGACCTCTTCGTGGGAGGCGTTGGCCAAACTGGTTTGTCCAACGAGGTAGGTGCACTCGTAAAGGGTGACGAACAGAGGATTGCCATCAGCATCTGTGGCCATGGGTTCCATGTCCGTTTCGAGGGTCGGTTCGATCGTAAATGGGAGGGCTTCCATGGCAGGGCCAGCCACCGTTCCCTCAGCAAGCATGGAGCTCACTTCTGCTTCGGTATGCAGGGTCATGGTGACGGTCTGGTTGAAATCTGGGTAATGCACCGTGATGGCACGAACGGCGAACGCTTCGTTGACCTTGACATCGATGGCATGGATGGTGCCTTCAACACTCACGTCGGCAGTGAAGCTGAACATGGCTTCGGGGTTGGTAAGGTCAAGTTCCATGGCGAAGTTGGTAGAGTTCCATTCGTAGAGGCTGAAGTCAACCTCAGGTGCGTCGAGATCCTCTGTGCTGGAGCCCGTTTCATTGGTCATGTTTTCTCCCTCCGTGTTGTCGTTGTCCATGCCGTCGTCCATCTCATCTGAGGCGATGAAATCAGCCATGGTCTCGGTGTAGGTCATGGCGCTGGTCATCATGAATTCCGTGCCGTTGTAGTCCACGAAGATGGAGGTGGTGTTGGCTTCGCCTGGGAATGCCCACCATGTTTGTGCAAACTCGCCCATCGATCCGAAGTCCATGGTGGTGGACATGGCCGATCCGTTGGGGCTGACCATGAGGGTGGAGGTGAGTTCAGTATCGACCATTTCACCATCCATGTCGGTTTGTTGGAACATGGCATGCTGTGTGAGTCCAGCGGTGTCACCCATCTGGGGTCCGTTGTCCATGAACAGAACAAATGTGGAAAGAGCTTCAGTGAGCACGTCTTGGCTCAAGCATGCGAGTTCGTTGTCGGAACTGTTGTTGTAATTGTAGGCGTCTGGGTTGTCACAGCCCGGCACAACAATGTCAATGACGTCGTCGATTTGGTCAACAGCATCCTCTGCGTCCAAGCATCCTGCGAGGAGGAGCATGGAAGTCATAGCGATTGCAAGCATTTTGTTCATGTTTCCCCGTTTGACGGTCCCTATTTATTGGTTTCCTACACAATAAGGTGAACAAACGGTTGAAATACCTGTCATCGGAGACAGAATCGATGACCCACGATTCGGTGGAAGCCCATTTGGCCGAACTTGCTGAGTTGGTTGACCAAGCAGAAAAATTGGGCATCGATATTTGGCCCGAAACAAAGCCCGTGCGCCCGTGGGCAAAATACGCCCTGGCTTCTTTCATGATCATCATGATGCTCTCATGGGTCTCGAAGGTGATGTTTCGGTTCGCCACGGTGTGATTTCAAGAACCACCGTTTATTTCAAGAAGGCGACCAGCGTCGCCGGCTTACAGTCCCTTAGTGTAGCGGTCCATCATGGAGGATTCTGGTTCCTCCGACCTCG
>QXXW01000059.1:0-6623 GCA_009887255.1 Candidatus Poseidoniales archaeon
CCCCCGACCGTCTGATTACAAATCAGACGCACTACCAGACTGTGCTACGTTGGCCTCAACCTGCCGTGGACAACGACGTTCATGAAGTCAACGGAAGGGACTGAATCCAGCATGGGCAAGTCAAAGAAGAAGTGGCACCTCCTCAATGCATGGACGAGGAGCCCGTTATGCAGTACCTCTCGTCCCAAGGTCGTCAACGCACGGGGGACGATGTCATCTTCAGTTGGTTCGCTCGTTACCGACACGCTGCGGCAGCGGGAGCCGATGCTGTCAACGGTACGGTAGGGGCCATGCTAGAGGACAACGGGCAGTTGGCCATCAACGCCACCGTCGATGCAGCACTTCGCCAAGCTCCGGCGGTTGAATTCGCAGCCTATGCTCCGTTGAAGGGCCTTCCCGATTACCTTGACCTATCGGTGACGTTGGCCCTTGGTGAACACCGTCAGGCATTGGAAGCATTGGGGCTGAATCACATCGCAACAGCCACGCCCGGAGGTTCTGGGGCCTTGTTTTTGGCGGCTTCGAACTTCACGGAGCGCAACGACAGGGTTCTGCTTCGCGACCGACATTGGGGCCCATACAAGGGATTCTTACGCGGTGTTGGTCTTGGGTGGACCACCTATCCGTTGCTGCCAGGGCCTTCCAACGAGACCACTCCGTTTTTCGACCGTGCTGGTTTTGAAACGGAATTAAACGCCCTCGTTGAACACCAAACCAAGGTGATGGTGTGGATCAACGACCCTGCCCACAACCCAACGGGCTTGAGCCTCCCACCCGCTTCCCGAAGAGCCATGCTTGAGTCGTTCATGGAGAGTGCCCTTCGTCACGAACACATCGGGCATACGCTTGTGATTGATGCTGCTTACCACGTGTATGCACAAGACCCGCATGGCTGGGCAGAAACCCTCCTTGAGGTTATGAATCAAGGTTGGCCGTGGCCTGAGAACATGTTGGTGTGCATGGCTCTTAGCCTCTCAAAATCACACACGGCGTATGGACTGCGTGCAGGGGCCCTGGTCTGCCTTCACCCGGATGAAACAGCGCTCACAACGCTGCGCGACATCATGGGGGTCACCGGGCGAGAAACATGGTCTGCAGCCCCCCGTTTGGCTCAATACACCTTTGCTCACCTCCATTCGAAACCTTCAACGGGGCAAGCATGGGCTTCAGAGCGGGATCGATTGTCGCTGATGTTGGACGACCGACGAACGTCACTTATCTCCGCTTGCAACGAACATGGCGTCGCAATCAACCCAACCCATGATGGGTTCTTTGCTTGGTTTGAATGCAGCGATCCGATGGCCGTGGCAGAAGCCTGTGCTCAGGACCACGTCTACCTGGTTCCCCTTGAAGGCGGTGTTCGCATTGGTCTATGCGCCATTCCTGCTCATCAGGTTGACCGTGTGGCCAAGGCCCTGGCCGGCTCGCAGAGGTGAAAGAATTGACGCGACTGACCAAAGAAAATTTCCTCCTTACTGGCCTCATCTGCATTGTTTTTGGGGCGTTTCTCACCGTTGGGGGACTTGGGCCAATGGCCGCTACCGTTGGTTTGTTTGGCATCGCTTTTTTCCTCGTCGGCATGACCATGGGTCGACGGCATGAATTGTCACCAGCCGAAGTGGCCGCATGGTCACCCGAACAGGCACAGTTGCCCGATGCAGGGCGATTCATGTTCCGTGTTGACGTCACCTTGGATGAACCGGTCCAGTCATCAATTTTGTGCGGGCCTTGCGGTCACATCGAGGTGGTGCCCGGTCATCGCCCTTCCGAGTTCACCTGTTCTTCCTGCGGTCGACAACTTTGGGAAGAAGAGGAATGAATCATCTTCGTGTCCCTGCAACGGTGATTTCAAAGACACCAACACGCTGGCGCAATCATGGTTCCCATCAACCTGTTGAATCCAGAGCGACGGATGTTGCTGAGGATGCAGGAGCACGAGAAGGCCCATTGGTCACTTGATGAGGTTCTCGAGGCTTGCGACTGGACCGATCAAGCCGTGGTCGTTGGTGCAGGACATGGCTTGGAAAACCACGGGCTCGTCAGCGTTCAAGAACGCGTCTCCACAACGGTGGACTTGGATGCTGCGGGACGTCAAGCCCGTGAGGATGGACTGTTGGAACACCGATTGTGGTCCTGGTTGTCAGGTCAAGATCAACCCAGCATGAAGGGGTTGCAGGCCGCCTTTGAGCGCCATGAAGCAGGCCCAGGAGTGGGTCTGCTCAAGCAACTCGGGGTCACCATTGAGCAAGGTCTGCTTGTGGCGGAAAACCCCGCAACCATCGAAACCATCCTTCGTGAACGAGCGGCATTCTTGGCGTCGTTACCTCGCCCCATGGACTCAACCATGGACGGGCAAGTGGAGGCATTTCGAGGACGCAAGGGGTTCATCCTCTTGACCGACCGTACCGAACGCCGGTGGAGCATCACCAACCAAGGGAAGAAGGTGCCCAAAGAATCGTTGATTGAAAAAGCAGTGATCACCGAAATTACACCAGAATTGTTGCAAAGCGACGATTGGAAGACGGCCGAATTTCGTCCCTTTGACGTCACCCTTGAGGCAAACACACCACGGACGGGAAGAAGCCATCCAATGCAGGCCCTCATTGAACGCATCCGGACGGTGTTTCTCGAGATGGGTTTCTCGGAGTTGGTCGATGATTATGTTCAAACCGCTGGATGGAACATGGATGCACTGTTCATCCCGCAAGACCACCCTGCAAGAGAGATGCAAGACACGTTCTACCTCGATTCTCCCGCTTCGCTTCCTCTCGACGAGAACGTGATGGGCCTTTGGAAAGACATACACGAACACGGGGGGGAAACCGGTTCCATTGGTTGGGGCGGCAACTTTTCGACGAAAACTGCACAAAAGGGTCTCCTGCGTACCCATACCACGGTCAACACCATCCAATACTTGGCGGCTCATCCCGCTGATGCATGCCGTGTGTTCTCGGTCGACCGTGTGTTTCGCAAGGAGGCCATCGATCGAACTCATCTTCCTGAATTCCATCAAATTGAAGGCATCATTATGGAAGAAGGCGCCAACCTTCAGATGCTGGTGACGACCCTGAAAACCTTCTATGCAAAAATGGGGTATCCGGAGGTTCGCGTCCGTCCGGCGTACTTTCCATACACCGAACCCAGCCTCGAGATTGAGGTTCGTTGGAAGGGGAAATGGCTTGAGTTGGGCGGGGCCGGAATTTTCAGACCTGAGGTGACCGAACCGCTGGGCATCAAAACACCAGTTTTGGCCTGGGGGATGGGATTGGAACGCTTGGCCATGCTGGTGTTGGGTCTTGATGACATCCGACAATTGTACATTTCAGACCTTGAATGGCTCCGCAATCAACCCGTGTTGTGAAGGCCACAACCGTGCGTGTGCCTTGGTCCATGTGGGGCCTCTGCTGCGTGTTCTCTCCGTTTGTTGACCCCTGCGGCTTGCATTCACTGGAGAACATCTCGTCCACGAGCGACGAATGTAGTCCCCCGGGATGAAGTTCATATGGTGGCATTGAGTCCCATCATCATGCAACCCCAAGCCATTTCTCTGTTGATGTCCAACGTTGAAACCATACCTGGAAAAATCATTCTCAGCTCTTACGGTCTGGTTTCAGGGTCGACCGTCCGCGCCAAGCACATCGGAAAAGACCTCTTCGCAGGCCTCAAGAACCTTGTTGGTGGCGAACTCCGGGCCTACACCGAACTGCTCAACGAGTCTCGAAACGAGGCGTTGCAACGCATGATGTTGGAAGCCCATAACCGTGGAGCCAACGCCATCGTTAACGTTCGATTCGCCACCTCTAGCGTGGCTGCTGGGGCATCGGAATTGTTTGTTTACGGAACGGCTGTTGTTGTTGAGTGAGGTGCTCGCATGAGCCAAACTCTCACCCTGCTGGCGTATCTTTTGATTCCCATCGCCTCTGTGCTCTTCATACCGATGACTTCGTGGGCTCTTGGCCGTTGGTATCAAAAGGGGTTGCTCAACCAACTCGAAGTTCTTGAATCCCAACACGGAAAGGGGTATGGGGAAGAGCTCCTCGTTTCGTACCAGAAAAAAAACGACACCATGGCCGCAGAATACTCGACCTTGCTGATGGCCAATGTGGTGGTTGGCCCGTCTTGGGGTCAGATGTTCATCATGTGGTGGAAATCGCTTATTGGAGGTTCCCTCCCCTCGTATGCAGCCGTGCTTGAATACGGACGACGCGAGGCTCTTCAACGGTTGAAGGCCCAAGCACATGAGCGTGGTTGCACCTCCGTGGTGAACATGCGCATTGAAACATCGGTGATTTCCACGGCCAAGGGCAACGACTCGAAGTCCTCCTCGGTGGAGTTCCTCGCTTACGGGACCGGTGTTCGCTGATCAGGCCCAGTCGTCCTTGAAGCGCTTGGCCCGGTTTTTGGCATCATCCGTTAGGTGTTCATCATCCGGCTGATGCGTCCCGACGTCAATTCGTTCGGTTTCCTCGTTGTCATCAAAAGAGCGATAAGACATTTTCCGATGGATGAAGGCCTCAAAATCCTCTCCTGTGAGGCGATGATGTACACCGTTTTTTCTCTCGCTATGCCGCTCTTCATCCCGTTGATAGCGAAATCGCATCCGCCAAAAATCCCGGAACATCCGAACGAGCAAATCCTTGTCCTTGGTGAGGTTGAACGACTCGGGCCATGTCATGGCGGCTACAAAACTTGTGAAGGCTTGCAAACCCTCAACGTACTGCTTCATGGAGTTCTCCCCTTCATAGCCAACCGGTTCACCGTTGTCGACGGTTGGTAAGGAATCCTTGTCTTCGGAATGGTGTTCATCGGAGGGTTGCATGTCCGCTTTATCTCCCGACCACACATAAACCCTGCAAAACGCATCCTCAATAAGGGGAAGTCAAACCCAGTAACATGCATCTGCACGGAAAGGTCAGCAGCGGGCTGGGTCGAGCGCACGTGTTCATGGCCCAACCGCATTATCAAGAGCAATTCCGTGAGATTTTGGGGCAAACCGCTTGGCCGGGAACCCTGAACATCACGGTGAACGATGAGGATTTGGCCCCGTACATCGCTTTGCGACGCCGAGCAGGGATTGACACCTTGGACGCCGGTGATGAGGCTCGTGCCATGGCGGCTGATGTGGATGTTGAGGGGCACGAACTCCATCGGGTTCGCGGTTTCCTGCGTGACGGTGTCTCGTTTGGGGGAGCTTCCGCTTACTTGGCGGTTCTATCACAAGGAGACAGCGAGGTCAAATGTGCCGTGCTCATACCCGACTTGACACGACACGTTGACGTCATCGAGGTGATCGCTCCCGTGTTTCTTCGTGAGCATCTCAACCTCCACGATGGAGACAGCGTCCACCTCTCACTGTGAGTCTTTGCGATACACCAACGGCAACTCGCCAAGACTTGCCCACTCGTTGTAGAGCAGGCCCTTCATCTCGTGCTGTGCGGCCCGTTGCCAACGTCCTTTTTTGGTGCGCTCAGCAATTCTCCCAATCGGAGGAGGCGTCAACAATGGAGTTGTTTGGTCGGGTGGAAGAGGCTCGTCTTCCCAAGCCACACCCCAAAGGGTGAGCCATTGTGCAGGAGCGACGCCAAAATCGACCGGTAAGTCCGGTCGTTCAATCGCTTCTTTGACCTGTTGAACGGTCAATTCCCCGAGGGCGATTCTGAACAGTGCATTCGCCACTCGGCGCACTTGATTCCAGAGGAATGCCTCCCCAACGATCTCAAACCCCATCAATCGGGTTCCGTCCATCCACGGCGTAACGGAAAGAACGGTTCGCATTGGGTTTTTCCCTTCTTCCAGTTTTGCAAAATTTGTAGCGTTGTATGTTCCCACAAAGAGGTCAAGCCACATTGAAAAGTCATCGTGAGAGGGCTCGACCCAGAATTCCATGCCCTCCAATCGATAGCGGTACGTCCGATGAAGGGCCAATCGTGGATTGTGATCGGCGGGGACCTCACGTACGGTGAGCAAGGCGATGTTGGGGTCGAGTCGGTCGTCAACGGCTCGAATCATTTTGCGCGGTGTCAACGCTTCCCAAAGAGAGCGGTCGAGATCAACAATGCCGCCGTTGATGCGAACATGAACGCCAGCATCGGTTCGGCTGGAAAGGACAAGTGGATGTTCACCTGGCTTTTTGTCAATCCATTTGAGTGAGGCGAAGGCTCGAATCAATTCGCCCTGTACGGTGACGACATCGGGTTGGATTTGACTTCCGTGAAAGGCATCGCCGAGGTACCCAACGGTGAAGAAAATGCGAACCTTTTCGCTCACCTTTTCCCCTCAGTCTTCAGAGGACAAAACGGTCACGGCTTCTTCAGTGGAGTAACCCAAAGCGCCAACTGCCCATTCAAGGGCTTGCTTCAACCATGGCTGAATCATGGGGTTTTTCCTGCTTGGATCCATGACTTCGATGGCGTCCACGAGGTTGCGACTGGCGGTGTAGAGGACTTCATCCACGGGAATGCCTTCGATGGCAAGACGGGTGGCGTAGCGCTGAAATTCTTTTACTGCAACGGGAATTCGTCGGCATTCAAGAGCAAAGGATGCGAAATCTGCGATGTACTCCATGTTCTCCTCGTCAAGTTCCATGGCCTTCTTGTAGGCGTTCATGATTTTGCGACCAGGAA
>QXXW01000006.1:0-4710 GCA_009887255.1 Candidatus Poseidoniales archaeon
ATGAAGTTGAAGTTGTACTCAAACCGGGAACGATTCTCGCCGTGGTGGGTGAATCTGGTGCAGGAAAAAGCACCCTCTTACGGGCCCTCGCCGGCCTTGAACATTTGGAGCAAACCACCGGCCCCTTTCAGACCGTTTATGTCCCCCAACGTGCGAAGCCACTGAAAGTCACGGTCGCTCAAGAAATTGGTCTGGCTGCGTCCTGTTTCGCAACATTGACGCCGGTCGCCTCGTACTTCCTTCGCAAATTTGACCTTGAACACCTCCGGGATGCCCCCACGCTGCAACTTTCGGGAGGGGAGCTGCAACGCGTGGTGTTGGCCCGTCAACTTGGACTTCATCCGCAGCTTTTACTTCTTGACGAAGGCATGGCCAACCTCGGCCACGTACACACAAAGTCCGTGGAAAAAGAGTTGAGAATCTTGGCAGCATGTGGAGCGTGCGTCGTGATGGTAACGCACAACGTGCTCCAAGCGAAGCGGATGGCTGATGATATGTTGATCCTGCACAAAGGGCGGATGTTGAGCGGCGACGACCCTCTTGCTGTCGAGTTGTTGGCTCAAGGCTAATCGTAAACGAAAAAGGGCTTCTCGCCATCAATAGAGAAGGTTTCCGTCGTGATTTGTCCTTCGTTCTGCAGATAGTGAAGAAACAGTTGAGTGCCCTCGTTGGCCATACCAGCAACTGGAATGAACGAGTAAGGGTTGAACAACACGCTGTCGTTGTATTCGTACCTCTTCAAGTCGATTTGTGATTGAAATTTGAGGGCTGTGCCCCGATCAGACAACGTACTGCATCGCTTTTCATCGGCCATGTTGATGGTGGCGCCCATCCCTTGGCCAATGGAATGGTACCACTCGCCAACCGGGTGGAGGCCGTTTTGATCTTCCACGACCTCGATGGCATGTGTTTCGTTCAACGCTCGCCATATGGCCTGTTCTTTCTCGTGGGTTCCCGAGAAATCGCCCCGAGAAACAAAGCAAGACGAACGGTTAACGACTTCAAGAAACGCTTCTGCGATTGAGGTTGTCTCGGTTGAAGGCGCGAGAAACACAAACGAATTCCAAGCGAATGAAGTCCGGTTGAGCCCATAACCTTCGTCAAGGAATTCTTGTTCACGTTCTGGAGCATGAACGATGAGGGCGTCGACATCGCCTTGTTCCCCCAGACGTAAAGCTGCCCCCGTTCCCACCGCCACGTACTCGACCGTGTGGTCGTGGAGTGACGTGAATTCCTCAATCAACACGTCAAGAAGGCCAGAATCTCTCATCGATGTTGTGGTGGCCAACCGTATGTCGGCATCTTGGGACACGTTGGTTCCAAAGCAACCGGACAAGCTCATTGAGGCCAAGAGCAACGTGGCCAACCATGCGCGACAATCAGTCAAATTTCATCACGTGGCCACATTCGGTGTAACTGCACGTGACGCTGTACCGGGACCGCTTAGGTTTGGGGATTTTCAGCATCGAACCGCACATGTCGCATTGGATTTTGAGCGTGTCGGGAGCCTTGGGTGCCTCGGGTTCGTTGAGCGTTCTGCCCACGTCCTGGGACCAACCGAGTGAATCGGTGTACTTGTCCTCGTTCTTTACTTTGGACTGCTTGAGGGACAGGCGCATCTTGCGCTTTCGCTTGCGGGGCTTGCCCCCTGCTGGTCGTTTCGCAGCCATAGGAGTCGGTCAGCGTCGTTGTATTCAATCGCTTCGCTCTCTTTCTTCATTCCAGAACGTAGGAGGTGCCGTTTTCTGGCTGATGGACGTGATGACCTTCTGCCTCCAGATCAATCACGAGATGCGGTCGAGCGTTTT
The DNA here is from genome assembly GCA_009887255.1 of Candidatus Poseidoniales archaeon. Classification (GTDB taxonomy): domain Archaea; phylum Thermoplasmatota; class Poseidoniia; order Poseidoniales; family Poseidoniaceae; genus Poseidonia. Next base: position 1,809 of record QXXW01000006.1, read on the forward strand.
GTGCATCCGTGTGATAAACCACGACGTGTTTTGCCTCGCAACCTTTTGCGAAATCAAGGATTTCTTGATGCCCTGCGTGGGTTGAGAACGAAAATTGTTCAAAGCGAAGTGGAATGTCTGTCTTGTTGCCAAAGATGGTGAGATGGCCGTGATCGATCAGCGAACGTCCTCCTGTGCCTCGTGCCTGGTAACCGGTGAAGAAAATCACGTTGCGTTCATCGTGACGAAGGCGGTTGAGGTACCAAAGTGAAGGTCCGCCTTCAAGCATCCCGGACGTGGTGACGATCACATCAGCATTGAGTGCTTTTTTCTTGTCCGATTTGCTGGAGACTCGCTTGACCCATTTCCATGCTTTTTCCAATTCCTCGTTGTCCCTCAGCACTTCACCATGATCTTGTTGCAGACGGGCTACACGCTTGCCCATGCCGTCCACGTGCACGTCGAGATGAGGAAGATGTTGATGCAAAAGCATCACCACATCTTGCGTGCGTCCGTTGGCAAAGGCTGGAATCAACACGCGCCCACCCGTGTCGATGACCGCTTGAACCGCCTTAATGAACCGCTCAACCTCTTCTGAACGGGGTGGATGGTTGCGCCCACCGTACGTTCCTTCGACAAACAGGATGTCGGTCCTGATCGGTTTCGCTCCGGAAACCAGCGGAGAGTCGCGTGTGTCAAAATCCCCAGTGAGCAATACGGAGTGTTCAGGCGTTGTGATGTGGAGCATGGCTGCTCCCGGGATATGCCCTGCTGGAAGCAGTTTTAGCGTCCAATCGTCCATTTCCCATGGTTCGCCAAAAGCATGCGTCTGCCAGGAGTCCAAAGCAGTGTCAATGTCCCTTTTGTCCCATGCCAAAGGATACCGTTCAATCGAACTGACCTTGTAGCAATCGTGCCACATCATTCGTGAGAGCGATGCTGTCAGTGCTGTCCCATGCAGCGTTGTTTGGTGGTTGGCACAGAGCCATGGAGCCATGCCGAGATGGTCAATGTGAGAATGCGTGATGACTGCATGACGGACAGGCGGAGCTTCTGCCGGATAACGAGGTGGCGAGGTGGGTGCGAGTCCGTAATCAAGAAGCAATCTGGTTCCTTTCGAATCTTCAAGAACAATCCCCACGTTCCCAACTTCGTCACCGCCACCCAGATAGTGATAGCGGAGCCCTTTGGACGGTGGCTGATCTGGATACGATGATGTTCGACCAGGTGAATAGAGGACCATGATTGCTGGAAACACTCCCGGAACAAGAAGATGTGGGTTAGGCACCCCACCGTTTCCACTGCAGTTCATTTTGAAGTGGTAGGGGTCCAGAGTTTCTTTGCTTTCATTTGCTTACAATTATATGCTCTACGCGCTCATCTACAACGGGTTTTTTCATTTTCTTCTCTTCATCCTCTTTTCATTCTCTCTTCTGAGTCTTCAACCGAATCTTCCATCGGAAACAAAGGGGTCGTCCATCGTTGCTCATTTTTTCCGTTCTTGTGTTCAATTTCACTTCCATTCGACGGCAAAGAGACCAAATCCGTGATACGACTGGGAGATTTCATGGCCCGTCGTCCAGACGAAATTTTCGTCGTGGATGAAGACGAATGTTTTGGTTGCGGTGCGTGCATTGCACTCTGTCCACTGGATGTTTTGACACTGGTAGAACGTGTCGTGCTGGTGGATGAAGCTTCATGTTCACACTGCGAACTTTGCATACCTTCGTGCCCGGTCGAGGCGTTGTTGTTCAATCCAAGGTGATCGTGTGCGTGTGGCTGTGATCGGTTCAGATGTGCCTGCCCTCGTGCTGGCGCTAAAGTTGGTTAAGGATCACACCGTTACCGTGGTGGAACAAGAAGCTGAAATCGGCATGCCCGTCCATCATCCAGGAAGGGTGTTTGACTTGGACTTGCTAAGCCAATACATCCCACCTAGCCACCATACCATCCTCCAGTTGCAACAAAACGATGTTGAATACGGCTGCCGTTGGGAATGGGTCATCAAATTGTTGACGATTGAATGTTCAACCAAAGGTGTCAACTTCGAGACGCGCTCGCGAATCACAAGCATGGTGAACGGAGACCTCGGTACACGTTTGAATTTCAACCACTCCCAAACCAAAGACTGGCTCGAGGTTGATGCAGTTGTGGACATGAACATTGTCCAAGAATTAGGACCTGGAAAACAAACGCACAGCCTAAATCACGAGAACTTGGTGCCGTGGGGACGGCCAGAAACGGCTGCAGCGCAGGGCGTGCTTGTCCCCACTGCGCACCTGGAGGAATTGTCTCCACCTGATCCAGCGTTTGTTGTCGGACGAGCCGATGCTCAAACGGAAATCTGGTGGTACGGGACGGCAGAATGGGAGCCCGCAAAAGGCGTCCTGGAACGAATGACCGGTCGTCTTCCGTTGAACCCTCGCTTGGTGTCCTTCGATGGATGCGTCCTTTTGGCTGAAAGGGTTCACAAGGGTATGGAAGTTACGCACATTTAGTGTTGGTAGAAACACCACCTTGAAATGTGGGACGGCGTGGGTCCAATTGCCAGCAGGCAGGAGCAGATGGACGATGGGACAACATCCAATGGCAAACCTAAGGAAGCAATTGCAGGAAAAGGGACTTCTTGACAAGCCTACTGCAAAGTCTTGGACCAAGATCATTGTGCTTCTCGCCGTTCTTGCTGGGCTGTACACGGCGCACATCGCTCTCCCGCTGAAGGTAGGGCTTGTTCTGCTTCCCATTACCGCTCTTTTGACCACGACAGTGGCGATGATTGGTCACGAAGGTGTGCACTCATCAGCTTGCAAATCCAAGACTGGAAACATCTCTCTTGCTGCCATCGCCTTCCCTCTGTTTTCCGGACTTTCAATGGAGTACTGGCGAAACAAGCACAACGTGCAGCACCATGCACACCCGAACG
>QXXW01000060.1:0-9086 GCA_009887255.1 Candidatus Poseidoniales archaeon
CCCACGAATCGTTCTCGAGGCTCCCGACGTGATTTGGTTTGAAGGAAGCATCAATCACGTTCAACCAGACACCTGTTCGATTCGTTATGCTATTACCAACGGTGATGAAGGCAACATCGGGCTGAACGCGGAACATTCATGGAGGGTGCTGATGGATTTCACCGAATCTACCGATGCTGAAACCATCACACTAACGGCAACTTGCGGACGCTACAGCATCCGAAATGACACCGCCACAACCGAGGTCATTATCGAAGGCGCAGGGGACGATGCTGACGGGGATGGGGTCGTGAACAATCTCGATCTATGTCCTAACGGCATTGGTGAAAACGATGGCTGGGCATCCATACCCGTATCGGATGGGGACGGTGACGGATGCCGCGACCTTGACGAGGACGACGATGATGACAACGATGGCGTGTTGGATGTTCGTGACGGGTGCTCAGGTCCATTGGGTTGGATCAGCTCAGTCGATTCAGATTACGACGTTGACGGATGCAGGGATGCTGATTTGGACAACGATGACGATGGCGATGGCGTGAACGATGCCTCGGACCGCTGCCAAGTCGGACGCAAAGGTTGGTCATCAAATCTCTACAGCGACTGGGACGGTGACGGCTGCGCCGATCTTGATGAAGACGACAACGATGACGACGACAGCATTATCGATGCTGCCGATGCTTGCCCCAAAGGAGAAGTGGGATGGAATTCAACACTGGAATCAGATTTTGACGGCGATGGTTGCATGGATTCCACAGAAGACGACGATGATGACAACGATTTGGTCAACGATTTCAACAACACTGGAGGGGTTCTTGATCGATGTCCGACCACACCAACCAACGCAACAGACGTGGATGAACGAGGGTGCGCTGCCGTTGAAAGAGACAGCGATGAAGACGGGATTAACGACTTGCTGGATTTCTGCGAAGGGACACCATCGGGTTTGACGGTCAACGAGGCAGGATGTGCTGACTTGGATGGAGACGGTGTGTTCGCTAACATTGACCAATGCTCGAATTCTCCCGCCCGTTGGACCGTGGATGAATTGGGTTGTGCCGTTGTGCAACAACCCATTCTGTGGACCGACGCAACAGGATTGAATGGGCCCATGGAAACCGTTCCAACGTTCAGCGTTCCTACCTTGAACGGCACTTACAATCTGAAAGCACGGTGGTCAGGCGATGATGTCTACTTTTTCATGTTCAAGTACACGGATTCCAGCGGCAACAGCAACAGCGCCACATGGGGACAAAACCCGGGGAGATTTATCCGAAATTTGCCGTCGAACACCCAGTTGTTTTACGGCTCCTTTGACAATTCCTACCACAACGATGTGACCCAACAACGCAACGCCGTGTTGTCTGGTTTGTCCAGCAGTGAAGAGGCATACTGGGACGACCGAATTCATTACATTGACATGGATGCAAGCAACATTGGTGGAGGATTGGGTAACATGATTGGTACATTCAACAATCCCACGTTCATGGGCATCGACCGATTCCAACTGGCACGGGAAACTGGTTCCTTGTACGCTTGGACTTCACAATCAAACGACCCATTCCATCTTTCTCATGAACCGAACCAGTGGGTGACTGAATTTCCAACCAAAGTACGTGCGTTGGACCCGGGGGTGCATGCGGTTGATCTGATGGACTTCCAACGCCACAACGGTGGATGGGGTGGAGGATACAACTCACAGAGCAATGCAACGTTCGACTTACCGAACAACTTGAGTTCCTATGACACGTTGGAAGTGTATCACGAACATGCATGCTTTGACCGGAAAAACCGGTATCAAAATTCTGACGGAACGTACGGCGGTTGTCACGAGTGGGATTACCTTGCACATCTCTACATTTGTGATGCATCCAATGCTTCTTCATGCAGCACCGAGTTCATGCGTTGGATCACAACGTATGGAAGAGAAGGCATGTGGCTCACCGATATATCCCCCTATATGTTCATGCTCGGTGATGGAGAGCAGAGATTTTTCAAGTACAGTGGGGCGAACAAAGGCGACCTTACCGTCACATTTTTGTTCAGCAATTGGGGGACGGGAGAGCAAGGCATGGATGCAACCTATGCCTTTAGCGGTGGACAATTTGACGGTACGTACAACAACGAGTCAAGGCATGTTCGACAACTGGACTTCACGGTTCCGCAATGGGCTACAAAAGTGGAAATCGTGGCCACGATTACTGGACACGGATTTAATCAGGATACTGCAAATTGCGCAGAATTCTGCGATCACGAGCACCATTACACCCTCGGTGGGAATCAAGCGATGGAATCCCACCCCCTTGTCAACGACAATGAAGGCTGTGAAAAGGAAGTAAGCAACGGCGTTGTGGCCAATCAGTTTGGTTCATGGCCGTTTGGACGGGCTGGATGGTGTGCTGGTCAAGATGTTGAACAATGGAGATACGACATCACGGATTGGGTCGACCAGGGTCAAAACAACACCAACCAACTGGTCTACCGTGGATACTTCAACGGTCAGGAATACGTTCCCTCGGACGGAATAGGCAACGGTGGACGCAACATTCGTGCTGCGATTTGGGTTGTATATTACGGCGCTACTGATGCTTAGACCGCTGGCGGTGGTGCCACATGTTCGGTACGTGCAGCCACCATGAGGGGGGTCTCCAACAGTGCATAATCGCTGTTGCGCCGCTGTGGTAGGAATCCTCCGCGGACAATGGAATCTTGCAGTTCCTTTTCGGTGGCTTCTACTTTTTTGGTTCCAGAAGCGGACACAACATTCTCTTCCATCATCGTAGAACCTGCATCGTCAGCTCCTCCCAAGAGGGCCATTTGGGCAACGCCCATTCCCATGGTTGGCCATGATGCTTGAATGTGTTCGACATTGTCTAGGAACAACCTTGCAACAGCCACGTGCCTGAGGTATTCTGACGCACCTGCCCCAAGATCGACTTTGTTTTGACCACGGTTCCTTTTACCAAAGGTGTTGTGTTCGAGTTGAACAGGCCAAGCAATGAACGATGTGAAGCCGTTTCCATGAGCCTCAAGGCTTTGCTCCTGGAGACGCCGAATGGCGTTCATATGCTCAACTCGTTGCTCGTTGGTTTCACCAAAACCAATCACATTGGTGGCACTTGTGGTCATTCCAAGCGACTGGGCTTCGCTCATCACACGAAGCCAGTTCAGTGGGCTGCCTTTTTTGGGAGAAACATCTTTTCGAACATCATCCACCAGCATTTCAGCACCACCTCCAGGCAAACCATGCATGCCTGCCGATTTGAGATCAGTGAGGACTTGTAAGGTTGACATGTCACACACCTCAGCAATCCCTTCGATTTCAATGGGGCTAAAACAGTCAAGGTCAATCCTTGGATGGTGTTCACGAAGAAAACCGATCAAATCAAGGTACCATTGGAACGGCAAAGAGGGATTGACGCCTCCTTGCATGAGGATTCGAACACCCCCAATGGATTCCAATTCGCCTACCCTCTCAGATATTTGCTGAAAAGTTTGGGTGTATTCCTCATCGTGACCCGGTGGGCGGTAAAACGAGCAAAATTGACAATTGATGGTGCAGGTGTTGGTGTAGTTGATGTTCCTGTCAACGAGGTAGGTCACTCGACCGTCGGGATGCATGGCCATACGCCGTTGATGTGCAGCGTTCATTAGAGTGTGAAGTGGAGCGGTGTGGTACAGTTCTGCAGCCTCTTCAGGCGTTAGACGAACCTCGTCCTTGTTGTCACGAGTCCAGTGCGCTTGACGGTCAAGAATATCGGACCACATGTTGGACACACCTCACTTCCAATCCTTTCCAACGATGGCCTCTATATCATCAATTGTCTTTGGGCAATCTTGGGTCAAGACCACCGGATCTGAATCGGTGACGAGGACATCGTCTTCAATTCGAATTCCTATGTTTGCATAGCGTTCAGGGCAATCCACATCAGGGCGCCATGCCCCGAAATACAGTCCGGGTTCAACGGTAAGACACATACCCGCTTCCAAGAGCCTTGGCTGGCCGTTGGGCTTGTACACACCGACATCATGGACATCGAGTCCGATCCAATGGCTGGTGTTGTGCATGTACCACTTGCGAAGTTCACCTGATTCAAGATCCAAGGCTTCCTCAATCGTCTGTTTGATGACACCCAAGTTGATCAAGCCCTCTGCCAAAACACGACGCGCTGCATCGTGGGGAGCGGTGTACAGTTCACCTGCGCGACATATGGCAATGGCGGCTTCCTGTGCTGCCAGTACAATCTCATACAGTTCACGTTGTGGTGCCGAAAATGTCCCTCCAATGGGCCATGACCTTGTGATATCACTCGCATATCCCCGATACTCGGAACCTGCATCGATGAGCACGACATCTTCAACATTGCATTCATCGTTGTTGACGGTGTAATGAAGGATGGTAGCGTTTTCTCCACATCCAACAATGGACGGGTACGACCAGCCTTCACCGCCGGCATAGGAGAAAAAGCCTTCAATAACGGACTGCAACTGATTTTCTCGGACGCCTTCATGGCTGTGTCGCATGGCAAGTTCATGAGCAATGCTGGCAACTTTTCCTGAAAACAGCATGTGTTCAACTTCTGAGACGGATTTTCGTAGTCGCAGTTCTGCTAAAAGAGGCGAGGGGTCTTGCATGGTTACTGGGCCTGTACCAAAGTGTTGGCGCTTGCGGTCGCGCCGTTCGATCGATTCAAGCACCAGTGCGTCGAGTGCAGGATCGACACTGCTGCGATGGAACACACGCTTCGCATCGCTCAACCATTCGCTCAATCTGTCGTTTCTTTCGTCGGTGGGATATGCTTCGTCCACTGCATAATGTTCCAAGGCTCCTTCTGTCCCTTCTCGTCTTCCTTCCCATATTTCTTTCAGTGTATCTTTCGGTTGGACAAACAAGGCTGAACGCCAATCGTTGCCATCATGACGAAGGACGAAGGTTGCTTCTGGGTCCGTCCATCCTGTGAGGTACATCAAATCACTTGACGTTCTGAAACGATAATGGACATCGTTGGACCGCACTGCTTCGTGTGGCGCCACGACAATCAGGATGTCGGATGTTCGGAATTGTTGGGTTAGGCGACCTTGTCGTTGGGAGAATTCCTCGACCCCTATCGGTTCAGGTGCGGGAGGAAGACGCTTGAGTGCCTCGGCAAACATGATGATTGGTAGGAGCCCCGGTTTTTCAATCGTTGGTTGACTCAACCCTCATCATCGGGTTTGTTTTGAAATCTCTTGGACCATTTTGGCAAATCATCGGGTTCAGAATCACGATGGATCATGGTGAAAAATCCAATCATGAGCACGCCAAGCAAACCGACACCGAACCAAAGATAACCGTCGCTTGAGGCGGTTGCATCCTCGGGGGGACTCAGAATTTCAATCTTAACAGAAACCCTGTCAGTCGATCCATCGTCATCAAAGACGATCAGTTCAACATCATGAACACCAACACCATCCAACAGTGAAGCATTCAGTTGCTGAGCACCTCTCACAGATGTGGTGTTGTCAATGACCCAAAGGTAGTCCACGGGTTCGTTGTCGTCACGCTCAAAGGCTTGAATTGACCAGTTCAGTTCAGGCCCAACCACAACAGTTTGTCCTTCACCAAGTTCGAAGCCGTCCACGGACAAAACGGCGTGAGGCCGTATGTTTTCAACTTGAAATTCATGAATTGCAGTTGTGGTAAAACCGGCGCGGTCCTGAACGATGATCTGAAGGTCATAGTGGCCTGAAACTGACAAATTTAGCACGGCATGGTGTTGGTCGATGAGTTCGGAAGAATGCAATGATCTGATCGTATCGTTGTTGTGCATCAGCGACCATGTTGCGGTGGTGCGAGCCCCGTCGTAGCCATCATCGACATTGGCGAGAACGTGAATCAAGGAGCGCTCTGTCACGCTGTTGGGAGCAGCAAGAGCGAGCAAAGGTTCGGTTGTATCAAGAATCACCAGATGCATCATCGTGTTGGATTCGCGTAAGACTTGGTCAACCACCCTCATTTGAAGCAACCAGACACCGTCAGCATATCCCGCAGCAGAAAGATCAATGGAGATCTGAATTGAGGTGGCCTCTACGGTGGCCAATACTGCAATAGGAACGGCCTCTTCGCGGCAAACCTGTCCTGGAGCTTCGCAGATTTCAGCCATCACTTGAGCTGAGTTCCAGCTGTTTAACGACATGACGGAGTGGTAACTGAGGCTGACCAAGCCGTTGCTAACAGGGGCATTGTTGGTTGGCAAGAGTGATTGCAATTCACCGGGCGCATCGGAGAACAGAACCGGACGATGTTGTGATGCATCCCCAATGTAAACCGCAAGACGAAACACTTCATCGGACCCTGGCCCCGTTTCTGGGGTCAAGCCGATGTAGCAAACACACGATAGATCGGACGTATCGATGCTTAACGTCCAGTCAAAGCGTTCGTCGTTGACAGGTGTCACGCTGGTGAGATGCGGACCGCTTAACAACACCACGGGGGTGCTTGAACCAAGGTCAACGACCACCCAGGAGGTGTCTCGTAGGGGGAAGTTGGAACTCCCGTTTAGCTCAAGTGACGATGGCACCAACAGTCCGTGGTCGTCTGAAAACACAATTTCCGGAGTTGCTTGAGGTGTATCGGCAGCTGTTGCAGGGAACATCAATCCAACGAGGAGAATAAGCACAAGGGCTGAAATCCTCCGAGATGGTGGTTCACGCATAAGATTCAACCACAATCAATCACTGAACGGGTCACACAATTCGCCTTGTCCAGGGTAAGAAACTGGGTTCCGAGGATTGGTGTCCCACTTGTATTCACAATAGTTCACGTGACCGTCGTCGTCAGTATCCGCCATGCGGTCGGCCCCGTCGAATGGATCAAACTTGAAGTGGAATTCCCATCCGGTGGCCATGCCGTCGTTGTCATGGTCTTGATAGTACACTTCCGGACCATCGTTCCAGTCGTCACCGTCGGTGTCGTTGGTGATGGGGTTGGTCATGTTTTCCAATTCTTCAAAGTTGGTGTAATTTTCCAGATTTTCGTAAAACCGTTGCCCATCAGGTGTATTAGGGTCGATGTTGCATTCAGAGTTGGTCGTATCGTTGTATCCGGGGCAGTATCGCTTGATTAGGCCGCTGCGGTTGAGACCATCTCGATCGGGGTCCTCTGAGCCATCATCAATCCCGTCCAAATCACTGTCTGGCATGGAGGGGTCCATGACACCACGGGCGCCGTATGCACCTACGGTGGCGTTATCGGCCAAACCGAGTTCAAAGGCCAGTTGTGAGTAGTACACTTCCCAGCCATCAGGGAGCAAATCGTCATCGGTGTCGTCGTCAACAGGATTGGTGTTCCATCGGTCTGGGGCTTCAAGTCCATTCGCCAGCGTATCGTTGTCAATGTCAAATGTATCGTCCTTCAACGATTCAAGTGACGGGTCGAGGGCCCAGCGGCCATTGCATCCGTTGCAAAGGTCGTTGCCCGGCATCTGGAATCCAGTGAGATTCATTTCACTGACCTCAAACTTGGGTGCAAGGGCGAATCCACCCAACCAGTTTTGCCATTCGTAACCCCCTGGTTGCATGGTGCATGTGTTTCCTTGAGATTCTTCACACCCAGGTCGAATCCATGTTGATGTGGCCACCCATAGGCTGTGGGACTTGGTGTTGTCTTCAGCAGACTTGACCTGCATCTCCCACCCATCCAGCATGCCATCGGAATCGGTGTCGTTGAGCAAGGGATTGGTCGCTCTCTGGAACGGGCGTGGGACGAACAGAACTTCGTGACCGTCAATAAGGCCATCAGCGTCAGTATCGGAATTGTTGGCATGGGTGAGGAAGTTGTCTTCACCGGCAATGACCTCCTCGCCGTCCTCAAGACCGTCGTTATCGGTGTCAAACATGCAAGGGCTGGTGGAATAAGTCTCGCCTTCCCAGGTAAAACTGGCACCGGCTTCTTGGAGGTCGCTCAAACCGTCAGAGTCCGTATCGGGATTGGAAGCATTGGATCCGCCAGTGCTGCACACCGATGAGAACTCCTCAAAGTCAGAAAGACCGTCAGCATCGGTGTCGTATAGACCAGGGTCCGAAGTCACCCATGTGGTTTGAACACCGCGATTGACGACCAGGATTTCCCAGCCCATGACCTCAATACCATCCAGAAGGCCGTCGCCATCGGTATCCGGGTTGAGGGGGTTGGTGCTGCGTCCATCGAGGACACCATCTTGATCTCTGTCGTTGGCTTGGTATTCCATTACGTTCGTGAATCTCTCTTCAACCTCAACGATGGTGATCCATTCGAACAGGCGAGAGTCAACGGTTTGTCCGACCGTGACGTCAATGTTGTAAACATAGCCAGCAACAGGTGCCAAAAGTGGAATGATTTGTTGGTTACCTCCTCCGAGTGTAACACGCGCACGGGCCACCGTTTGATTGGCCTCCACCTGTTGGTCCAGGACAACATCGATGCCGTGCACAACGGCAGTAGTTTCGAGATCACCGAACATGACAGCACCGTCACCGTCGAGGTCCCAACCGTCCCGATCGGGGTCGAGGTCTCTGTTGGAAGCTGAGCGCGGGTGGAGGCCACTGCTGGCTTCCCATTGATCTGGCATTCCATCCATGTCGGTGTCTTCCAGCCAAGGCGAGGTGAAATTGCCTTCACCGAACACTTGAGCCACCTGATATTCCTCAAGATTGTTCAAGCCATCTTCGTCCCAGTCGCCGTACCCATCGGAGGCGTTTGAGGGGTTGAGGGTCCATGCGGAGTTGGCAGGGTTTCCGGCAGTGGAGTAACAATACTCGAATCCATCTGGCATCCCATCGCCGTCGGTATCCCAATCGGATGGACCGTTACGGAGACCGTCGTTGTCCATGTCCATCATGAACCAAGAGCGGTCTTGCGTAGCAAAAGGACCAGCCTGCGTCACGGGGTCGAGGAGATCAATGTTGCATTCCTCTCCCATGCCAACAAACAATCCAATGCTTCCATTGGCGACCTCAACAATGTCATCGATAAGGTCCATGTCCGAGTCTCTCGCGTCAGGATTGGTTCCAAAGGCTTCTTCTTCGAAATTTGCCAACCCGTCATCATCCGAATCCAACACGCTGTC
>QXXW01000060.1:9096-38843 GCA_009887255.1 Candidatus Poseidoniales archaeon
GCATGAATATCGGCCGTTGAGGGCAAGGTCGTCCCATTCAGGCATCCCACCCTCGCCATTGAAACGCGATTCAAGGGCGGCTTCCATGGCTTGGTCAAGCAACACACAGTCCCAGTTTCCATCAAGTGGATTGAACATGGTCACTTCACCGCCCGGGGTGAGAACTTGTGTGGTGTAGAGGGATTCCCAACGGTCGTTCAATCCGTCGTTGTCGGTGTCGGAACGTTGTGGGTCGGTGCCCAGTTCTTGTTCAGCCTGATTTGTGAGGCCGTCGTTGTCTGGGTCGCCGGTGGGGCCTTGGTTGGGGTCTGGCCAAGAATCGGTTTCATTTTCGACATTGGCATCTTGGGGTTCGTCGTTTGAAGACGGATCAACAACACCATCTTCGGATTCTCCGTTGTCGAGAGGATTGAGGCCGTGTTGGACTTCCCAACCGTCACTCATCCCATCGTTGTCGGTATCGGCATCGTTGATGTCCGTACCGTACTGAGTCTCCTCGAGACGGTCCGACAGACCGTCTCCATCGGTATCGGTAGCAGGATCGGTGACATCAGAGGTGCCTAGCAAATCTTCCTCAACAGCACTGTCGAAGTTTCCGATGTTTTCACTGGTTTGAAAGACGCCCGAAACGCCGACGAACATGGACCCGAACATCAGGGTGGAAATGATGGCTACGTATGCCATTTGATTGTGACTAAGACTCATGATGCATACCCCGCACATCTGTGCAATTTCTGCGTGGCGTTGTTTCGGTTATGAACCTTGACCTAAAATGCGTGAGAACAGGGACGTGGGGGCTCGTTTTCAGGCGGTTGGAAATGATACTTTTTCGGACTGTATTTTCAGTTCCCAATGGCCATCACAACGTGAAACCAACCCCTCCAATCGGCCACCAGAACCCATGCGAATGAGTGCATAAGTCCAACCGACCAACAGTGGGGTGTGTTCACCAGTCACCCTCAACGTGATGTTGTTGCAATCATGGAACCGTTCAACCTCAACCCCCCCAAAACCAAGACGATGAAGGTGGGCTCTGAGAACGCCTTGCAGTTCGATAACCGAATCAAAGAACACCAGTCGATGAGAGGCCATCACAGCATCATATGCAGCGCCTGCTATAATGGAAAACAGGGTGGATTCATCGGGAGCGACGCCTTGAACGACCAGTCCTGGTGGCCCGCTAGCTGTTTGGCCTTCAACACTGAGCAGCGCACTAAAGAGGTATGTCAATGCAGATGTTGGCAACAGAAAATGCCGATGTTCGTTGACAAAGAAACCTACATCACGTGGCGAAAATTCAACATCCAATGAACCGTCAACCTCATGTTGACACCCGTCACACGACCATATCCTCGTTTGGGGCTGGCCAACGGAGGCCATGGATTCCAATTTTGGTTGGAACGACAACGAGATGGCTCCCTCGTTGTGTTGTTGCCACGTCATGTTGAACCGGATGGTTTGGAGGTGTTCCATGTGCGCCAATGCACTCCCAGCATCAACAAGGGAATGAGCTGGTTGATGCAACATCTCGGTGTTGTGGTCAAACCTCCCCCAACCCATCACCATGCGACGATTTGCAAGTTCCTTGACCATCGAATGTTTTCGACGAAACCAACGATGTGCAAGAGTGGGACGTTGTTGCAGAAGATGCTCCTCGGCATCGCACACCGCATAGAGCAATTTTCTCCCGATTGGGGTGACAAAACGTTCTTCCATGGCATACCACCAACGATCAAAGTCAGGAACTGCCCATAAGTGGACGGATTCTCCATGTTGAGTGGCCAAGGCACCCAAACCGATTTCTGTTACTGGGGGATCCATGTCAATCTTCACACGGCTATAGGATAAGCATCGTTGTTGCCAGCATCAAAACAATACTGCACGGTCTGGAAACAATCCTTGAGATGTTGAACATCCTTTTTTACAGAGCGAGGGTCTTCTTGATGAATCAGCACCCGAGCGTACAGTTTGGCCACCTCATGCATCTCATTCACACCCATACCAACTCGGGTGATCTCCTGAACACCCAACCGTAAACCAGAGGGTTTCAACGCCTTTGTATCACCGGGAAGCATGTTCATGTTGGTAATGATGCCTGCCTTCTCCAGTAAAAGAGCGGCTGTTGCTCCAGCACCGGAGTCAAGTTGTCCGTGACGCGTCAGCACTTGATGGGACGCAGTGTAACCACGACTTTCAGCAAGAACTTCAAATCCTTCTGTTGCCATGGCCCCAGCAAAAGCTTGAGCGTTGCGAACAATGTCGCGAGCATACGAATGGCCGTGGGCCTTGAACTCAGCCAGGGCGACAACCTTCCCAGCAACATGATGAAGATGGTAGGAGGAGCAAACACCCGGAAACACAGCATTGTTGAGTTTTCGATGCACGGCCGGGTCCTCAGAGGATCCAATGACAAATCCGCCCTGTGGGCCAGGGAAGGTTTTGTGGCTTGAGCCCGTCATGACATCGGCGCCTTCACGCAACGGATCTTGGAAAACTCCGCCTGCGATCAATCCCAACACATGAGCCCCGTCGTACATCACAGTGGCTCCGACTTCATGCGCAGCATCTGCCAGTTCCCTGAGAGGTGTGGGAAACAGGAAAACCGATTGGCCAAACAAGGCCAATTTCGGTTCAACTTCGCGAATAAGATTCAATGAACCATCGATGTCGGGTTCCATGAGTTCTTCGTTCCAAGGATATGTGGTTAACTTGAGATCACGGACCCCCACGGCACCCATCCGAGCATGGGAGATGTGACCTCCGTCGGCTGTTGAAACAGCCGTGATGTTGTCTCCGGGTTTGGCGAAAGCTTTCAACACGCCGATGTTGCTTACGGTCCCGGAAATGGACTGTAAATTGACAAAAGGAGCGTTAAACACCTCTTTGGCAAGTTCAATTCCAATGGACTCCACGGTATCAAAATCTTCACAACCTTGGTAGTATCGGCGACCGGGCAATCCTTCTGCATACCGTCCGTGAAGGTCACTGTTGACGGCTTGGCGAACCATCGGCGAAATGATGTTTTCACTTGCGATCATTCCAAGACCGTGCCGGTAAAGAGATGTGCTCGCGTGAACAGCTTCCATAACCTGTTCGGCCAACACCGTTGGGGATGACGTGTTGGTACGTTCGTTAGGGACCATGGAAGAGCCAAGGTGCTGGAGGTAGATGAACCTAACACCGGGCTTCAGCGGCCGGCGTTCCCTGGTCGACCAACTCCACCTGGTCTCCCTTGACCTTTTTCGCTACGAATGGTGTTGTGCGGAATGAATTTTTTGACCGATTGAAGGCCCTCTCCTCTTGCTGCAGCATCAAGTTGGCGGGCATCTTTTTTGTTGAGGTAGTTGGTTCTTCCGCGGTAAGCACCCGGGCCAATGTGCCGTTCAAGGGCAGGTCCGGATTCTCCGTGTTCTTTGGGACGCTTGAGCCACCAAGCTTTCCCAAGGCGCTCTGTTCGGAGTTTCTTCCCCTTCCGAATGGAGGAGGAGCGGCGCTGTAGACGCTGACGAACGATTTTATCGGGTTCTTTTTCCAGGCGCTCGGTCATCCATGCGGGCAAGCCGACGTCCAATACAACGCCGTTGACCGTGACCAAAATACCCGAGAGCAGAAGGTGAGTTCCCATTGGCAGGGATTTGACATCCGGCTTTGCTTTGAATCTGCGCAATCGTTTGGCGTACTTGATCATCCCGCGCTGGTCCCGATGACGAATAAGTTGCTCTTGTTGATGACTCAGACGTATGTAACTGCCGTGGAAGAAGAGCAAGATGACGGTGAGCATGGCTCCCTGATTGGCTCCTATTTCTTGATACACAAGAATGCCCAAGACGAACCACATCGGGATCAGCACAAGGTAGGTGAACACTAAGGAAAGGATGCTCTTTGAGTACCGTGGAGGCATGGTGTTGATGGCGGCTTGGTGAGCCATAACGAGGATATTCGCATTGACGGCTTCATCCAACCCTCCTTTTTGAGTCAACGCTGCGACGGCGTTAACGGGGATTTCATCCATGATACTGCTTTTTATGTTTGGACCGTCAAGAACCAAGGCGACTTCTGGGTGTTCTTTGCCCTTGGTGCCATACCCCATGATGGCGCTCAAGGCCATCACTCTTGGGTCCTTGCCATCGCTTTTGAGGAGTTCATCGAGAACACTCCGGGCATCATGCCACAGACCCTTGTCGATCAAGCACAACGCAACGGCGATTCGAGGCCGAGTACCGGTTGGATCTTTTTTCACCAATTCAAGGGCCATGTCCAGTCCATCGTCATAACGGCGTTGTGCGCGCAAAAGAGCAATTTTTGAGAGGGCGCCCACCTGGGTCAATTTATCGTTGTGAGCATGCATAACACTCGGGTCTGGATCCCATGATTGGAGGATTTTTTGTAAGGTTTGGAGGTGATCGATGGCTGAATTGTTTTCCCAATCCCACAAGTCATCTTCGGATACGCGTCCGTGCCATGGATCCAACCATTCACAAATGAAGGACAAGATCTCGGGCTCGTCATAACCCTCCGGTTGTTGAAGGCCGTGGAGGGCTTCTCTCGCTGCATCAAGGCGACGCATGGCCACGAAACCCGTGGCGACAATCATTCGCGCTTCGTCGTTGTCTCCACCAGACTGGGCCAATAGTTTCCTGGCTTCTTCAACAGCTTGCGGCCACATTCCACGAAGGGCTTTTTCCCACATGGATGCCCGGGCTTTTTCCTGTCTGATGAGCGCCTGATCCCCTTTGAATTCATGTTCCTGAATTCGTATGAGCATGTCGATGTCTTCGATGATGGCTGCGTTCTCGACCATCGTTTGAAGCCGGTCGCCTCCTTCCAACTTAACCGCACCCTCGCGTCGCTCATCTGGGTTCAAGTCAAAGGACAAGGCCACCAAAGAACCAAATTTGCTGATGGAAAGAAGCCATGTAAACAGAAACACGACCTGTCCGGCCCCGATGAAGAGCCACACCGTTAAGAGGCGCATTTCTTCATTGAATCCGTTGCTTTCGAGGATTGCGGTAAACGGCATCAAATCTCCAAATTCCTTGTAGCAGACAAGAATGAGGAGCAAAACAGTGTATCCAGAGAATCCTGCAAAAGCAAACGTCAATTGCCTGGCTTGTGCAGATTTCTCCGTCCTGATCTCTCTGGGAGAATCGAGTGTGACGCCAAAGATGCCTCCGAACGTTTGACCTCCTAAGATGAGGTTGCGAGTCAGTTCAAAGATGAACGCCAAGCCAACAATCGCAATGTTCAATGAGAGGTAGAAAGAGAGGAAAATCGGGAGAGATTTGATAAATTCCCAGTGAAACAGGAACTCGGAAATGGCGTCAATGTTGATGTAAATTGAATAACCAACGATGCCTCCAAAATTGAGGATCTCTTCAGCGTTCGATGGGTCACTCAGCATCACGTGAACGACCGTGAGTATACCGTTTAGGGCAGTTATTGGCATGGTTAACAGGAACAACACGAGCAGAAACGAAGACAATCGGCCAACAAAACGAGACCGCACAGGATCGATGGGGTTTGGTCGGCCCCGGGAGGTCCTCCACTTGTTGATCAGCAACATGTTCCATGATGCCCCTAGAATCCGACCATAGGCCAATATGGTGGGGGCCATGAACGTCAACATGGCATACGCCAACCAACCGGGAGTGAGCGCTCCATCGTTGAGGTTGATGCCGTAGAGAAGGACCAATCCCGTGATGGCTATCAGTAGCCCCAAGGTGATAAAACGGCGCAGAGAACTCAACAGTGAGGCTTTTCCTTTCTTGGAAGAGCCTTTGCCAACAAGTTGCCCGTTGAGCGTTTCCCAGGGGGAAATAAACACAGGAACGATGACACAAACTGCAATGATGTAGATGTTCAACAGGGCATAATCGTCGGCGTCAAACAACAATTCAGTGATGAGCATCAGAATGCCTGTCAACCCCATCATGTACAGGAAAACACCGTACCTTACCGACCCGGTTTTCATCAACTTCCGAGTGTCTCGGTTCGATTTAGTGATGCGATGA
The DNA here is from genome assembly GCA_009887255.1 of Candidatus Poseidoniales archaeon. Classification (GTDB taxonomy): domain Archaea; phylum Thermoplasmatota; class Poseidoniia; order Poseidoniales; family Poseidoniaceae; genus Poseidonia. The sequence goes on from QXXW01000060.1 coordinate 15,108, forward strand.
ACTTCGTAGAGATTGTCATCAATCTCAAACGCTACTTGCAGATTTTTCAGTTGTTGCGGTATAAACCATCGACGGACACAATAAGCAACTGCGAGGGAAATGAACAAGGGCGCAAGCAACGTTGTGGATATTTCTGTATTTGAGGTGACTGCTGTTGCAGAAGCGGTCGGAAGAAGCGAGAACAAACCAACGCACGAGATGAGCAAAATCCCGTATCGCATGGCGTATGGAGTGAAATTAACCGTAAGAAGCCTTCGTTTCTATGCAGCGTTTCTGTGACGAGATAGGAAGCGTTCAATCCGGTCGAAGGCATCTTTCAACACCGCCATGTCAGCCAAAAAGACAATTCGAACGTGCCCTGAACCAAATTCAGGTGAAAAGCCGCTACCGTGAACGAGGAGGACATGTTCTTCATGAAGCAACGACAACACGAAGGATTTGTCATCGCCTGCCCAACGGTCATCCGTGAGACGGGCAAACATGTAGAAGGCCCCGCCCGGTGCTTGCAGTTCGATACCCTCAATTTGTTGTATTCTGCTGATGCAATAATCCCTCTGTTGTTGAACCTTTTCAGCGTATGAAACCATCCACTTTCGGTCCCCGGTCAACCCAGCCAAATACCCATGTTGGGCCGGTGTTGACGGGCACAATCTGGAACGCAGCAATCGTTCCAAGGCGTCCTTCACCAGTGGCAATCGGTTCGTTGGATCATGCAGTGCCATGTAGCCCAATCGCCAACCCGGAGCATAGTAGACTTTTGATACACCGTTGAGTGTCACCACAGGAACGGTGTTTGAACAGGCAGCTGCTGAAACATGGGTGCCAGTATAATCCAGGCCATCGTAGATTTCATCAGCCACAAGCAAGCAATTGGGGTACTGTTCGAGCAACGAAATCATTCGCTTGATTCCTTCCTTGCCCATCACCGAACCACAGGGGTTGTTGGGATTGATCAAGACCAACATCCGCACATCCTTGTCCATTTTCGCCTCGATATCATCGAAATCAATTTGCCAACCCCGGTCACCATCCAAGCGGTATTCAACGGTTGATGCACCGTACATTTGTGGGTAGGCCATGTAGGGTGGGTAATGAGGACCTGGGGCCAATATTTTTGCCCCATCCTCAAGTACCGCAGCAAACAAGATTTGCAAAGCCTCTGTGACCCCGTGACAAACATACACATCGTCCCGTTTCGCAGCCCAACCTTTCCCTCGTTCATCAACTGCAATCGCTTCTCGTAGTGCCGGCAATCCGTAGGACGGCGAATATCCATTGTTGCCATCCTGCAACGCTTTACTGTACGCATCCACCATGTGTTGAGGCGTGGGTAAACCAGGGTATGCAATAGGGTCCCCAATGTTCAGTTTAATGATTTCATGACCTTGTTCTTCCAAGGCCGTTGCAGGGACGACAACGTCCCTGATGGCGTATTCAATGCTGGCTGCTCTGGAAGATGCTGGCATGGGATTCATGTTCACCACCTCAACTCACGACAACATCATCCGTTGTCAGTCCCACCATGGCCAAAACAGCCTCGAAATGGTGAGCTTCAACACGTTGGACGGACAATCGTTGGCCCTTACGGAGCAGGAGCATGTTTTCAAGCGCCCCGTTGGTGCGCAAGTCCGGAAGTGAAATCATGGGCAGGGCCATCACGGGTTCAATATCGACCATGAACCACCGAGGGGAATCTGGTGTGGATTTAGGGTCGTAGTAATTGCTGTTCGTATCCCAAGAAGTATGATCGGGATAGCCTTCCTTGACGACCTTGGCGATACCTCCAATATGGGGCGGCTTGGTGTTGGAATGATAAAAGAGAATCAAGTCCCCAGGTTTCATTTCGTCCCGCATCATGTTTCGGGCTTGGTAGTTCCGGACACCGTCCCAGTGAGTGCTTCCATCCTCAACCAGTCGGTCATAGGGATAGACATCCAATTCGGACTTCATCAACCAGTGGTTCATCAATGTCACGACAGCGAAGGGGACTATTGAATGCTCGCTCACCAAGCGTCTGCGACGTCCTCAAGCAAGGCATCCATGACTTCGATGGACTCGTTTTTATACTGCACCAATCCCAAACTACGGGCCATGCTGTTCGCATTACCAACCGCTCCAATGCCCATCTTCTCGAGGGTAACAAAAATGGCAGGGAGGAGAATCAGTGCACTTGCAGCAGCGACCCAAAGCAAAATCAAAATCACCGTGATGAACGGTTTAATTTCTGGAATTGGGATATCGTAGGCGGTGTACATCCCCAGTGATGTTACGGTGGCGGCTTCAAACAGCGACATACCTGTTCCTACTGCAGCGGAGCGAATGGCAGGTATGCCGCCGCCCAGTTCCTTGATCCGATTGGCAATGTGAATGGAGAAGTCAACCCCTACACCGACCAAGATCGATCCGATCATGACCGTTACAAGGGACAACGGTACGTCCATTCTCCACATAACCAACCACTGCATACCCACTGTTGCGATGACGGGAGAGGTTGTCCATATGGAGTAACGAACATTGCTGAAGACAATGGCCAGAACAATCATGGTGAAGATGAGGGCAAAACCGAGCGAAGTCCACTGTGAACCAACAATGAGCTTGTTGACTTCAATGGCGGTGGCCGCTACACCCGTCAATTCTTCAGCCGTTTCTCCGTAAGGCCCTTGGAACGTGGCCACCCGCTCGTTGACCAAATCCACGCTCTTTGAGGTGTCGGCAACCGGGATAAATGGCATATCAATGTAAATCAGTGTGCGGTCGAAGTCCTCGTTGACGAAAATTTCACGCGTCTCCTTGGTCAGGGAAGCGTAAAAAACATCCAAGAGGAAGATTTGGCTTTGTTGTGAGCCTGGCAATCCGAATTCATCAGGTCGGGTTAGCAAGTCCCAAAACGAACCGTCAACGGATTGACTGCGATTGAGGAGAACTTCTGTCGTTGATTTCACATCCTCGCATGCATCGGAACCAGCACAAGGAATCTGTTGCATCAGCTCGTTGATTTGCTCCCCCGATGTTGTCACTTGAATGCCAGAAGCTTTCATCAAAAACACAATTGAAACCGCAGAGGTGTTTTCTATTTCGTTCAAGGAACCCTCGAGATTGTCGATTTTCGTCAGCATCGCAGCCGGGTCGTCGTTTGAGCCGTCACCGTCGTTTACATCGCCGCTCACGTTTGCGTTGACCAACACCATGCCCACCTGACCAGCTTCAAACTCGCTGCTGTATTGTTTCATTTTGATGACAGGTGACTCGGTTTCTGGCGCCATGCCCAAAAGGTCAATGTTTTCCTGAACGTTGGCACGGCCGATGGTTCCCGAAAGAAGAACAAGCAAAACAAACGTGACGATGATTGCTTTGTTTCGCTTGATTGGCAAATCCACCAACACATCGAAGGCCTTCAGAGGTGGATGTTTGGGCTTTTTGAGGTCCAACAACAATGTCAAGTTGGGAACCATGAACATGGTGAGAATGTAAACGATCACGATGCCGAGTGACAACGCAATACCGACCGTTTGAATCGGAGCCATCGGCGTGAGCACCAACGATACAAAACCAATCACCGTGGTCACCGCCGATAAGAACACGGCGCGACCGGTGCTGTTGAGTGAAGCCCTCATCTTCTCGTCCTTTGTCCCCGATTCCTCGGCATACCTGTTGGTGATGTGGAGACCATAAGAAACCCCCAACGCGAGCAAAATCGGCCCGACTATGATGACCGTCATCGTTACTTCGTAATTTGTCGCCCCGATGATACCGAGTGTCCAAAAGACTGAGCAAAGTGTTGGCAAACCTGCAATGGTGACCACCTTAATTCCCTGAACGGGTCGTATACCGGTCAAGCCTGCCTGCATCAAATCCGAGTGAAAGACAAACAAGCCAATGGCCACCAGAACAATGGCCTTAGGGAAGATGTCCCAAAACAGTTTGAAGGAAAATTCTGTGACCGCATTGGTGATGGGAACCGGACCTGTCAAGGTCATGGTTAACCCCAAATCGTCCCAATCACACACCCGATTGTCCACGGGTGCCCCGTTATCATCGAACTCACAGGCCCGGTTCGACTGGGATATTTCGTCAAGAATTTGTTGTGTGTCGGCGATGATGTCCTTAGCGGGTCGGTTTTCGGTCACGGCAACGGCCATGATGGCTCGATCGAGCAATCCGTCCGGTCCACCACCTTCTCCTCCACTGATGTCTCGAGCCAGTTTGTTGAGGCCAGAGGTTGGAGAGCCGTCGTCTTCGTACATTTCGCTGACAACCAGGTCGATGGTGTTCTGACTGGGAATTTCATAAGAACCTCCGAGTTCTTCGTCGGTTAAGGCGAACCCGTTGTTGACTTCTTCGGCGGCTGATCGTGTCAAACAATCGTCCTCAGGGTCGTCCGATACGCAACCGAGTTCTCCCAGTTCTGTGACGATTGCTTCACGAATACGAGGTGCGCTTGAATTCACTTCCTTGAGGACCGTTGAAAGCGAAAGAATGTAGATCACGTCATCCGAATCATCCGACAAATACGGATTTAACCGATTTTCGACATAGCTAATTTCTTGCAAAATGCGCTGTTGCGTTATGTTTTGCTGGTCTGATTCAATGTAGACGACCATAACATTGGTCGACCAATCTTCTTCCACCTTGCCGATCAGCTCGGCAACACGACTCCCATCCGGCAAGTAAACTTCCATGTCACCGTTGACGTTCAAAGCAGGATTGTTCGGGTCATCGTCAAACGAGGTGTCATCAAGAAATCCTGACTGAGTCACAAAGTAAACCGTGAGCAGAACAAACACGAGGACCGTCGGCAAAGGAAACTTCGTGATGGCACCGGTGGCTCCTGATTTTTGCCATTCCCTCTTGAGTCGGTTTGGGGCCTGGAGAACAGCATCAATGCTCCGCTTTGAATCGACCGCCCTGAGCTGACCCACCACCTGGGCTCGCGTGTTTTTGGTGGCGCTCCCAAGGGACTTGAGTCGCTCCTTGTACCCATCGACACCCTTCTTTGGGGATTTGGAGGGGTCGTCAACTGGCGGCATGGGTTGACCTCAGTGATTCCGAGGTGAACGGTCTTGAAAGGCTTGCCCACGATTGGACAAACAGCGTGACGGTCCCAGCGGCATAGGGCGACGGGTTGAAAGGCCCCATCCCTTCGCAAAACATGGACCACCTCAGTAACCGGGGTTGGGCCAGGTGAGGCCAATGCCAGCCCCAAAACTACCAGAAAAGCGTTGGTCAATTGACCTTGAGAAGTCCATTCAAGAAGCACATTATGCCGACGAGGAAGCGTACAACAAACGTTATGGTTTTCAGGCGAACTCCAAAAAAGAGGTGTTCGTCATCGACACTCCACCGCCTTACCCTTCAGGAACATGGCATATTGGGGCCGTCGCTCAATATTCGATGATCGACGTCATCGCCCGCAGTCAGCGATTGTTGGGCAAAGAGGTGTTTTTTCCTTGGGGCGTTGACCGAAACGGTATCAACATCGAATTCACCGTTGAGAAAAACACCAAACGGAAAATGAAAACTTACGACAGAGAGGAATTCCTGACCTTGTGCAAAGAAACCATTGAGCACTTCACCCAAGCCATGAGGGTGACCGCCAAGCGAGTTGGTTTGTCGTGTGACTTTGAAAAAGAGTACCTCACTGACGCCCCTGACTATCGATCTGTAACCCAGTCCATTTTCGTTGAATTGTTCAAGCGTGGGGACATCGTTGAAGATCTTCGACCCAACATTTACGATCCAATTGAGGGCACCACAATTGCCGATGCTGAAGTTGAACGGATGAGCAGGAGGACGAAACTGGTCGATGTTCGATGGACCTGTACCGACGGTACTGAACTGGTGATCTCGACCACACGTCCCGAACTCATCTGTGCATGCGGTGTTGTTGTGGTCCACCCAGACGATAACCGGTACAAGCACCTCGTCGGTCAAACCATCGAATTGCCGTTGCCAGCGAATGGGCGAACACAACATGTTGAGGTCAGAACCCACCCCTCCGTGAAGTCTGAATTTGGAACCGGTGTGCTGATGGTCTGTTCGTTTGGAGATCAAAACGACGTCGCCGTGTTCCGAGAACTTGGTTTAACACCCTTTGCCGCCATTGCCCTTGACGGTTGCATGACCGATGTGGCAGGACCACTCAAGGGACTTTCAGTCCGGGATGCTCGTGCGAAAGCCATTGAGTTGCTTGAAGAAAACGGACGGTTGGTGCAAGCCATTGAGCGGGAACAAGACGTTCCCGTTTCCGAACGTGGGAAAAACCCCGTCGAAATTATTCTTCTCAAAGAATGGTATGTCAAACAAACGCACATTCAAGATCGCATGAGGGAACATATCGAAAACATCACGTTCCATCCTCCGCGAAACCGTCAGTTCTTGCTGGACTGGATGGACAACATCAGCATTGATTGGCCCATCAGTCGGCGGCGTTGGTACCACACTGAGATTCCCATTTGGTACAACGACGACCAGACGCGTGTGGTCGTGCCTCCTTCTGGTTCGTATGTCCAACCTTGGAAACAATCCCCGCCAGATGGAAGCAGGGTGCTGAACCGAACCACCCGGGAAGACCTTGGGAAGTACGAGGACTTGAAACACACTCTTGGAACGTTGACTGGAGAAGAAAAGGTGTTCGACACGTGGATGGACTCATCAAACTCGAACCTCTTTGTCAGCGGATACCTCAACGACGAGGAAACCTTTGCGAAGGCCTTCCCGACCGCATTAAGACCCCAAGGGAAGGAAATTGTTCGCACCTGGCTGTACTACACACTTCTCAAATCCACGTTGCTTCTTGACCAACCGGGATTCAACCACGTTTGGATTGACGGCTTGGGCATGGACCCGTGGGGCCGAAAAATGTCCAAATCCCTTGGCAACGGGATTGATGCCGATTCGGTTCTTGAATGCGGTGCAGGTGGTCGAACCGGCTCATGGAGTGTAAAGGGCCCCGACGGAAGTGTGAAGTTGCGAGCCAATAAAATCGGCAGTGAATGTTTCCGATTGTGGAAGGCGTGTGAAGCGCAAGTTGGGGATGACTTCCATATCAATCCAGAAGAGATTGAGAAGAAATACTTCGGGGTCCTGACAAAACTCTTCAACGTTGCTAGATTTGCATCACAGTTCGAGGTTCCTGAAGACCTTGACGTCGTTCCTGAAGGATTGGCGGTTGAGGATGAATGGATCTTGTCTGAGTTCTCAAACGTGATGCACGAGGTGAAAAATGCATGGACCGACGTCGACATCTACACGGCCACGCAGTCGTTGAAAACGTTCGGCACGGGTGTCTTGCCCAGTCATTATCTCGAGATGGTCAAATCCAGGCTCTACGATGATGATGAACATGCTGCATGGACACTGCACCGGATCGTCCGTGACCTAATGACTGCACTGAGTCCGGTTTGCCCTTTTTTCACCCACCACATCACAACCACGGTGTACGGGTCCTCGGCCGTTGATGCTGATGCATTCCCAGCAACACCATTGGAATCTCTGAATCATGGTGAAGAACGTGGAGATGCGCTGCGAAACCAGAGTCATGAACTGCAAGAGTTCAACAGTCAAACATGGGCGATGAAGAAAGAACGAGGTATCTCTCTCAACCAACCGGTCGACGGTATCGTTGTCCCAACCTCGCTCGTGGAATTCACATCCATTCTCACTCGGATGCATCAACTCCAGTGACCTCGTCACCAAACAGGGTGGCTTGGCGCGAATCGTGCATCTCCAAATGGCCGAGACGAAAACCAATCAACCGAATCGCGGAATCAGCGTCAACTGATTGAGCAAACAGCCGCTGGGCAAGCCTCCAAAACACATCACTGTCGTCCATGGCGACCGGGATGCTTCTTCCGGTGGTGTGTGTTTCAAACCCGGTGTATCTGATTTTCACTTCACCAAGTCGGCCCGAGAGGCCCATGCCACGGGCTTTTTCCATAACGTTGTCAACCAGGCGCTGCAGTTGGTCGAGGACCACTTCATGGTTGGTTTGGTCGGAGGAAAATGTTCGTTCTTTTCCAATTGATTTCCGGCTCCTCAGCTGACTGACCTCGGTACTGCTCTCGCCTTCAACCACGCTGATGAACCATCTGGAAAACCGACTTCCTGCTAAACGTTCCAGACCCAATTCACCAAGGCCGTAAATCTCATCAGCGGTTTGGTATCCCCACTCAGCCAACTGAGTTGCTCTTTTTGGCCCGATTCCAGGGACTTCTCGGAGAGAACGACCGTCAAAAAATGATGTCACCTCATCCGGCATCACACGATGAACACCAAAGGGCTTCTCTTCTTCACTGGCCATCTTTGCCACGATTCTCGTCGGCCCAATGCCAAATGAAGCCGACAGATGCAGCTGGTCCATGATGCGTTGCTGCAATCTTTTCGCCAGGGCCAAAGCTGCATCCCAATCACCCTCAACCGTTTCAGTGATGTCCAAATACGCCTCATCAATGCTAGCAATTTCGAACCTCTTTGCATGAGGCCGAAGGATATCCATCACCTTACGACTGGCGCGACTGTACAATCCACGGGTCCCTGAGATGTACCTGGCGGGACCAAACGGGGCTGCAGGACAGCGCCTCCATGCTTCAGAAATGGGCATTGCCGAATGGACTCCGTAGGTTCTGGCTGCATAGTTGCACGTGGAAACGATGCCGCGGCCGCGGCCTTGTTGAGGGTCCGAACCAATCACGAGCGGTACATCCGGATCCAGATCGTGATGCAATGTTTCTACCGCAGCGAAAAAGGCATCCAAATCGCAGTGCATCAACACACGCCCTTCGCCCATACCCGACGAAGACCCTGCACCAACCATGATGAACAATGTTGGTCAACGGCGTTTGAACATGATGGTTCACTTCAACAGCGGGGTGTGCGTAAACACTGAAGAGGGCAGTGGACCGATGTACATGATTCACATGACGTCATCGCCCAAACCCCACTTGCATCCTGTTCTGCGAAACGTCCTGCCCGTGCTGAACCCGTCCGACATTGCGCCACAACAAGGTCAAATCTACCATGTCAAAGGCCCCGGTCGTCACGGGAAAGCAATGCGCAGTGTGGTGGAGCATTGGGTGGCCAACGCATTGGCACAAGGTGAAGCAGTGCACTGGATTGACGGTGCATGCCGCATTGATCCCGGCCGTTTTATTCCATTGCTCAAGCAGCGACGGACATCGGTTGAAGCCGCCCTCTCCCGTTTGTACTTGAGCCGGGGGTTCACCTTGCACCAACTCGACCACCAGTTGGATCGTCTGCCCAGAGAATTGGGCATCACACGAACTCCGTTGCTTGTCGTTGACGGCTTGCTGACAATGCATGAAGACGATGCCATCCGACGTCGGGAGTCGCGTGTCTTGTTGAAACGGCACCTCGCATTGTTGCAGCGTACGGCCCATGAACGGCACGTAGCCGTCGTCGTCATCACCGCTGGACATCATCATGACCGACTGCAACAACAACGCATCGACCTCGTACAACGGTCGGCCAACAACCACTTGACGGGTATCCAACAAAAGCAGGGTCGGGCGAAGCATCTTCGCCTTCTGCACCCGAAAAGTGGACGGGCTGGGATGTGGGGCATTCCCCACTCCAGACAAACGGCGTTTCGGACATTAACTCGAGACCGTTCTTCATCGGAGCAGGTGTCTTATCCGGTGTTGACAAACGCTGAGGAAAAATCCGTCAAACGTCGTTGAAGACCGGTCGTTCTCAGCGATGATTCCGTCCAGCCAAACGGAGCGAGAATGGCCCAAATCGCTCGTTCTGCGGCCACAGCATAGTGAACCTTGCACGGCTGTACGTTGTCCAGAGGCAACTCTTCTTCCAACCGCACGCGCTCGTGGTGCAGGGATGCATTCTGATCCACGACAACAAACCTCACCTTCCCCCCTGCCGGCACTCGATGCCCTGTTCGACGGGCGCGCAACAACGCAGCATAGGTCAAACTCTTGGAGCGGTACATCTCAATCTCTTTCGTCACGCGTCTGGCAATCAACGCCGCCTCAAGTGAAACGGTGCCCAAATGCAACCGGTGAACTTCCTTTCTGTACATGCGCAGAACCGCAAACTGCGCGTCCGTTGAAGGTATTCCATGCTCAAGAGGCGACGCTGAAAGGATATCCAAACCCCGTTTTTGGAGTTGTGCCACCCACAATGAAGTTGAATGTTGTCGCATCTCAATCCCACGAACTTTGTAATGTTCACCGGTGAACCCCCAGTATTTTGTCAGCGACCCCCCTCCGTGGAGTCGGCTCGGAAGAAACGCAATGAAAGGGTAGTCGTGTTCAAACTCGAGAGGGATTCCGATTCGTTCGGTGACCTTGGCGGCCAACGAAGCGACATCCGCCTTTCGAGCGCTGGGACTTCTGCCTCGTTGATCTTGAATCCAAACGCAATCCACAATGGCATGCAACACGTCCCAGCCGTCGTCGTTGGCCATCTCAATGGTCGTGAGCAAAATGTCCCGTGCCCACGCACAGATGGCCTCGTGCGCTTCGATGCGACCAAAACGAGCGTTGCGATAACCGGTGTATCCAAAGCACGTGACAAGAAGCCATTTCAGGGCGTTTTGTCGCTGATCAAAGGCATCACCAGAGGACCGACGTTGAGCCTTGAGCTCACGTCGACGTTCGATGAGTGGAGCCACAACCCTGCCCAAAAACCCCTGATGGCGGGCGCAAGTGTGCATTTGAAGCCCAGGGACCGCCAACGCTTTTCGATGTGGCAACGGAAACAAGCCATGGCCAAAGCGTTCCTCCACTTTCCGATGATGAAATTCTTGACGCGCTCGGTCGGGGTGAAGTGGGACGAAAATTGGCGGCAAATCCGTTGTTGCCGGTTGACAACACGAGCAGTTTAGCGTCTCGGGCGAGATGTTGCGCGTGGCGATAATACTCGGGAACAAACTGGCGAAGTCAAGCTCTGTCACCGACGCATGAACGCCTGGTTGGCTGTCAAGGTACAGACCACCACGGTCTGCATGGAGCAATTCCCAAGCGGATTTGGTGTCCTCTGAACGGTTTTTTTTCCACGGCACGAGAACACCATCGTCCATGGCCAGTCTCATTTGGATGGCACTGATGACCGAACCCGGAGAAAGACGCGAAATGACCTGAGCGGATTGAAACGAGTGCTGAGCCAGTTCGAGCAAACCTGCCAAACCGCCTTCCCGAACGATGAAACTGTTGGCCTTGTCAATGTGAAGACGCCCTTCAAAGAAAAACGCACCGTGCTTGTGCAGGGTCTGGCCGTACGAATGAACGGTTCGTTCCGAGGTGGAACGGGACAACGCTTGTTGGCCTCGACCGAAACGAAACGCTGCACCTGCGTGCTCGGACCACTGAACCAAGGATGGGAAAAAACGTTGATCGCCTCCAACCGTAACGATCACGTCTGGATCGATACGGTTCAGCGCATCCTGCACGGCCTCAAGAAAGGCCCTGAGTGAATCATGAGCGTCGCGCTGGATGCGTTCTGTTTGGGAAAACATTGACGGGCGAAGACCAAGAGAGGTCACGGTTGCGATGTGCACAGATGTCAAATCGTCATGAATTGAAGCAAAGCCCGAAGCCGTCCGATATTCACATCGAAATTCAACGACATGAAACGGGGGGAATTCTGTTGTGATTGGAGCTGGGTGAACCGGACGCAGCATGACGCCGTCCCACAGTACTCGTGAAAACGGTGCACAGCCAATGTCCGTCAGAAAACGTTGAGTCAGATGCGCATCCACGGAGTGCAATGTAAATCGGTGGTAATCTCCGCGTGATTCAATGTGCTCGGCCAAGGGTCGTAAGTGTCCATAACCTCCCAACACCACCACCAAGACCCGTTGCACATCGTTCTGTTCAAGATGCAAACGGGCTTGCGACATTTGCGTACTGACGATGGTAAAGCGACGAACAATTTCCGGTTGCGTCAGCCAGCGTTCCAGGGCTTCAAGGTGCGCAACGCTACCTGCCACATGCAACTTCACACTCCAGGGCATCGTACAGGCATGAGCTTGCCCCGAATCGTCCACAACCCATGCCGTCATGCACGAACGGTCACCATGTTCGTGAGCGTCGAGCAACCAACCTTCAATCGCCATGTGCGATCCCTTCCAGTTCTGAGATACGCCGTTCCAAGGCGTCAACTTGGGACATCAGACCAACGAGCATGCTCAGCATGAACGGCGGCCAGACATCATGACCGGGGAGCATGCCCCCTGCGGTGCGTCGTTGTCGAACCGAATCCATCAGCGCATCAAAATGAGGCTGTTCCTGCTTTGGCAAGGCGCGCCGAAACGGCTCAAGGGCCTGAAGTTCGACCTCTGCTCGTGTACGCCATGTTGGAACGCTTCGACCCATATCCGGTGAAGTTCAGGGACAGACGGGAAGCCTTCGTGTCACCCCAAAACTGAAACTGAATCTCAAGCCTGCGGGTCGTTGACCACAAAGTCACAGGCCTCACCAGTAAGGACCGCATGAACGTTAGCAGCAATGTCCATGCCGACGCGTGCTTGCGCTTCAACCGTAGCAGCACCGATGTGAGGCGTGCCGTGGAAGCCCTCCATTTGGAGTAGAGGGTGACCAGGGTGAACTGGTTCGTTCTCGAACACGTCGAGGGCGACCGAGGCCAACACACCCGATGCAAGGGATTGGGAAACAGCATCTTCGTCGACGATACCTCCCCGGGCACAATTGACGATGTGACGGCCACAAGGATTCCCGTCCGCCCCGATGTGGGGCATCGAAGAAATTCGTTCGGCGTTGACCAGATAGCGCGTTTCGTCGGTGAGGTTGCAGTGAATGGAAACGTGGGTGCATTGTCGAAACAGATCGTCAACACTCGTATGCAACACCGTGCCTTGTGATTTGGCTACTTTCGGTGGAAGGTAAGGGTCGTAAGCATGAATCTCCATACCCAAACTCCGAGCCACCGATGCCACGGATTGCGCAATGCGACCGTAACCGATCAGCCCCAATCGCTTTCCAGACAATTCCGTACCCTTGAGTGCCTTTTTCGCCCATTGGCCTTGACGAAGCGTACGGTCTGCTCGAGCAACATACCGCACGCAAGAAAGAAGATGCGCAATGGTCAATTCCACCACGGATTGAGTGCTGGCTCTGGGGGCGTTGACCACTGCGATTCCCATGGACCCTGCGTGGGCGATGTTGATGTTGTCCACACCCACGCCAGCCCGTCCAATCACCGTGAGGCGCCCTCTGGACGCCTCGAGCACATCGGCAGGCAATTTGGTGGCACTACGGACAATGATGGCGTCAAATTCTTGCAGAGCACCCGACATCAGTTCATCAACCGAAAGCGATGCCACGACGACTTCATGGCCATGCTGTTCAAGCCAGCTCACCGCCGTGTCGTCCATGCCATCCGTCACTGCAATCTTGGCCATAACTCGTGGTTCGGCAGAGGGTGTTAGAAGATTCGCATGAAACACCGAGCAACCGTTGCGTTGAACAACTCGGACCGAGTGGACGGATTGAACCAGCATGGCTGCAACAAACTTTGATGAGTTGCTTTGGGGAGCTGGGCTACTCGCTCTGCCACTCATCATGGCGTTGCCGCTGAGGTTGGCTTGGCAAATTTGGGTGGGGGTTGGTCACGAAGCTGCCGAATACCGGACGGTCGTGAGGCAAATCGTGGATTCTGGCAACCAAGTAGCATCCTTCCGTCAAACCCTTGACGACATTGCTCGTAACCTTCGCCTGACCCCAGCAAAACAACGCCTTATTGAGGCAGAGTTGCTTCACCCACTCACCATCTCGCACTTCATTTTGCTCCCCTCGTTGCTGATTTTGCCCCTCTCTGCTGTCATGGCGTTGCCCATCGTGTTGCTTGGATTCCCGATGCTGTTGTTCATGGAATACATCATCATTCGACGAAAAATCTTGGTTTGGTCGCTGAGAAGTGTGGAGCGTGTCATGCACTGGCAGGTCATCCATATTCCAAAACCCCACCGAGGAAAAGACGAGAGAAAGCGTTCTTTAACGGAATTTGCCCAACACATTGAGCATTTCAATTACGTTCCGCAAGCGGCGTTTCTCGGTTTGTTTGCATGGTTGATCGTCCATTGGGTCTTGAGCCTGGATTCATGGACCGTTGAACTGATTTATTCCTCGCTGCTGTACATGGTCCTGCTGTCCGTGTTGTCCGTCCTCAACACGGCTTTTGAGTCGGATTTGGTCTTCGTTGACCCTGCAAAGGGACGGTTGGTACCTGTCAATCAATGGCTGGAGGGCGTGCTTAATCCCATCGTGGGCATCGGTCTTGTCTTCTTGCTGGGTCGAAACCTGTTGGAAGAAGCAAGGGCTGTTGACGGGAATCCAGTCTTGTTTGCAACCTTCGTTCTCATGCTGTTGTACGGCTCTGCCGTGGTCGGTATCTCGTTCCGGTGGGGCTATTCCACATGGCGCGGAGGAGCCGTTCGAGGTACGTTTGAGATTCAGGCCATTGAAGAACTCAATCCTCTTTCTTACGACCTCACCAGGTCAAAGGGCCGCATTGATTTCAACGTCAGAATGGCAATGGATGAACGCTTGATGACCTTTGACAAAGTGAATCCACATCAACTTACGTTTGATGACCTGCAAAGCTTGCCTTCCGCTGGCAAGAAAAAGCGGGCTCCAAAGAATCCGTTGAACGATTCTTGATCAATCCAACCACGGGATTCGGTCGGGAAGTTCTCCGAAAATGTTGGCCGGGACCGCCGTTTTTATTTTTGATACTGCACCAAGTTGTTCACTTACTGTTGATTGCCACTTGGCAAATTCTTTGAAAGAAGACATTTGCAACACGGGGTTGTTGGCTCGATTCCATTCAAGGGATTGCATTACGGTTCCCGGAGGGTCATGACCCGAGCAGACCAGCGTATGTTCGTCGAACCGTTCGAGGACCCTTAGAGCATCCCAATGAACCATGACGCGCCCGCTCGGCAAGTCGTCTCGACCAACACCGCCGTCTCCATTGAACAGAAAATCTCCCGTCATCATGTACCCTGGCACGTGAACAATCATTGAGTCGTTGGTGTGACCCGGTGCGAAGTGAAACTGTATTGGAACGGAACCAAGCATGATCTTTTCCTCATCGTCAACATGCATGGTGACGCCCAAACATGCCGTTTCATTGGACATGACGTATTCGCAATCCAAACGGTCCCGGAGTGTGAAACAGGCCGTGATGTGGTCCGCATGGGTGTGGGTGGCAACAGCGTACACCAGGGTCAACCCTCGTTCTTCGATCACCTCGAGGTATCGGTCCAAGAAATCGTAGACAGGGTCCACGAGTGCAGCTTTTTGGGTTGCTTCATCGACGAGAAGGTACGTCATCGCCCATCCACTTTCGTTGAGTTGCTCAACGTGCATGATTGGGGGGAGTCGGGACATGTCTTGAACGTTCACACCGGCGGATTGATGATATACCCTTGACAAGATGTTGAACCATGGTCACCGTGATGGCTTACGGCCTGTTGGGGGTCGGCCTCGGTTTGGGTGGCGTGTTGGGATGGCTTGCCAGCAGGCAAACGCTGCAGGGCCAACTTTTGGTTGCCAACGAGCGGTTAAGAGCATCAGAACAGCAATCAACGGTTCATGAACAACGTGTTCGGGCGGAGGTGGAACACATTGCCCGTAAGGTCTCTGAGGAAAGTTCAACTCGATTGATGAACCACGCACAAGAACGCTGGAAAACGGAACAACAAGAAGCGGTACACGCCCTTGATGTTCGCAAGAACGAAGTGGAACATCTGATCAAACCGCTTCGCGACGAAATGGCCAAGATGATGTCTCTTAATCACGAAATGGAGAAAGAACGAACCGGAGCGTACGAGGGCATTAAACGGCATTTGAAGGATTTGGGGGACAAAACAGAATCCCTGTCAACACGGACCGTAGCGCTTTCTTCTGCGCTGACCAGTTCCTCACAGACGAGAGGAAATTGGGGGGAAGTCAAATTGCGCCGGTTGTTCGAAATGGCAGGCCTCAGTGAACACGTGGATTTTGATGAACAAGTGACCCTTGACGACGGGAGTCGACCTGACTTTGTGGTCAGATTGCCTCAAAATGGCGTGCTTCCCATTGATTCAAAAGCCGCAGGTGCTCATTTCCTGCGAGCCACTGAATTGGATCCAGGCCCCCAACAAGAAGAACGGCTGCGCCGCCATGCTAAAGCGACGAGAGAACGGATCATGGAATTGAGCGCAAAAGGCTACCAAAATACCATTGAAGGTGAATTCGACCATGTCATCATGTTCATTCCGAGTGAAGCCATGGCTGCTTCAGCATTCTCTTTTGACCCGGATTTGATGGAGTATGCACTGAGCAGAGCGGTGCTGATTGCAACTCCGGTGACGATGCTCGGACTCTTACGAACCGTGGCGCTGTACTGGCAACAACACGCGTTAGCCGAAGGTGCAAAAGAAATCTACGATGTGTCGAGGGAATTGTACAAGCGCATCACCGTGATGGTGAACCACTTCAACAAGGTCGGTGGCCACCTTTCCGCCGCATCAAAGGCCTACAACGATACAAAAAACTCGTACGAATCGAGGGTGTTGCCACAAGGTCGACGTTTGGACGAACTCAAAGTGGCTGAAACACTTCAAGCCGTCTTGCCAGAACCAAAGGACATTGACCACGTTCCAAGAGAATGACAGGACCAGTGCGAGCATTCATCAAACACGCTGCATTGGCAACACCATGCACCCACCCGCCACGTTCGTTTATCTCGAACACGATGGCAAGGTGTTGTTGGTTGACCAGAAGGGAAACGGCCCTCAAACACCCGTATCGGGCCGGAAATCCGGTCGTGTCCGACTTCGCCTCCCCACCACCAAGGAAGTCCAATTCATGGGGTTTGGTTACCGCTCCAAAGGCACCATCAAGATCGAATGGGACGATGCAACACATTTGGTTGAACGCGGTTACCCGAAAATAGATTGGCCCGAAGGATGGGCATGGAAAGACAATTGCATCGCTGACAACGGTGTGGATCCAGTCGTGAGAGAATGCATCTACCGATCCCTTCATCGCTTGGTCTCAAAAGTTATTGTTCACAACGAAGCGGGAGAGGTGTTGATGGCCAAAGCGGAGCGAGGTCACTTTACCGGCTATTGGACCCTTCCAGGCGGATACATGGACCATAATGAACACCCTTCGATCGGTTGCGTCCGTGAAGCACTGGAGGAATTGGGCGTGCATGTTGAGTTGTCGTCCGAAGCACCCGTCATCACCCAACGGGTGTTCAACGACGACGGGATTTCATTCGTGTCCTTCACGTACGATGCTTCATGGAACGGAGATGCCGAATCTCTTGAGTTGTTAGAGGGAGAGATCTCAGAGGCCCGATGGTTTTCGGCACCCGAAGCCCTCAAAGAGTCGGTGTCACATTTTGACCAAGAAGCGCTTAGAGCGTTCGTCAATCGTTGAGAAGCATCGTTTTTGCTGCCCCAAGTGCAGACGGCAGCCCATCAGGATTCGAGCCGCCCCCTTGCGCCATAGTTGGTCGTCCACCGCCTCCACCTTTGATGTGACCGGAAATGTGGCGGAGAATATCGACGGCGTTGTAACGTTCTTGGGCAGCGGTCCCCTCGGTGAGGGCCACCATCAGCTTGCCACCCCCAACACGGGAACCCAACACTGCGACGGTTGGTTGTGATTGGTCGAGGGTCAATTCCTTCAGCATCTTGGTCAGTGCTTTCAAATCCCCATCGACTTCCATAACCACAATTCTCACGCCATCAACGACGTCGATGTTGTCACCTCCGCCAGAGGTTCTTGCTTTGACCAATTCCCTTTCGAGCAGTTCAATTTGCTTGCGTTGCTCACCCCATTCACGGAAGAAACGCTCGGCTGTTCGAGGCAAATCTGAGCCATGCACGCCAAACACTTCCGCAGTGGTTCGAACGAGTTCATCTTGCTGCCGTCCGTGCTCAAGTGCAGCGTTTCCTGCCACAATGTGGAGACGCTCAACACCGTCTTGAACGGCTGTTGAGCGGACGAGTCGAATCGTACCGATCTGACCCGGATGATCATGATGGGTACCACCGCATGCTTGCGTGTCGTGATCACCAATCTTGAGGACACGAATTGAATCGCCCTTGGGGGCCCCACCTTGATACAAATCAAAGCCAAATTCCAAATCGGCGTCTTTACGATTGAGTTCAATTTTTTCCGTGGAGTCAACGGAGGTTAAGACGTGGTTTGCCACATGTTCAATGTCGTCGAGTTGTTCTCGAGTGAGCCGCTCGTAGTGGGTGATGTCCAATCGGCCGCTTGCAGCGCTGAGATGAGAACCCGCCTGGAACACATGTGGCCCCAGCAACTGACGTGCAGCCCCACCAATGATGTGGACTGCGGTGTGATGGTCCATCAGTTGTTTTCGCCTGACAGCGTCCACTTCCCCGGTGACAACCGCCCCCACCTCAAGAGGTTCATCGACCGTGTGGAAAATCACATCTCCCTGTTTTTGGGTGTCGGATACCGTGAGCACCTTCTTTCCGAATCGAATCCAACCGTGATCGGCTTCTTGTCCACCGCCTTCCGGATAGAAGCATGTGGCGTCCAGGGCGATTGAGTATGAGGACGACGTATCGCCTTCAATGGTTGGGAAACTCGCCACAACCGTTGCCTCAAAGGTCGTCTGCTGTACGTTTGCGTAGTAAAGTGCCCCGGTTGGTTGGAGGTCGTTCGTTGGATGTCCAGAAGAGGAGGCGTCAGCGGTTTGAGCGGAGGCCTTGGCCAACCGGGCGTGTCGTTCTGCCATTTCTGCCATAAATCCAGTGCGCAAGGTTGCGTTAATCCAACCCTGCTCACGCGCCAACACAATCACGGTATCAGGTGCCAGCCCGTGAGAATCGTTCAAAGTAAAGAGGACATCATCGGGCAATTCAACAACGTTTTTGTCCACGTTCCTGAGCTGGGTGCCGATCACGTTCACGCCCTTTCGAAGCATCTCAGCATAGCGTTCTTCCTCCAAATTGAGGATGGTGAGCAACCCATCTCGATGTTGCTTGTTGAGGTGGCCATCAAGATTGATGTCCAAATGATGGGAGGCGAGCACTTCCAGTGAAACATTGAGACCGAGATCATCTCGCATCCGGAGCACACGACGCGCCAACATACGGGCGAGATAACCAGCTTTGGTGTTGGAAGGGACCAAACCGTCGCCAAGCATGTTGCACAGTGCGTGGAGATGGTCGGGTATGGCGTAGATGCGGGCCAGCGGGTCGGTGATTCCTCGGAATTGTTCTGCTGTGACTGAAACACCGCGTTCCAACAATTTGGTGAGGAAAAGTGACACCAGTTCGTCCCCATCCACACCCGCTTCAATGTTCAAAATACCGTTCAGGCGGCTCATCTCACTCAACATATTGGGAACGTCGACATCGGGCCACTGAGCCATCGAAGCGTCAAATCCAGCCAGCGTTTTCAGCCATTCCACCGATTCGGGATAAATCGCTTCATAAATTGTAGGGGTACCCGCAGCAGCCCAGCAAAACCGTTCCAAACCGTAACCGGTGTCAATGATTTGCAAGGGCATGGTGCGGTACATGTCCCCTTTGAGTTCCACCGTACCTTCAGGGTGCTCTTCCATGTCCATGAACACCAGTGTGGCCAACTCAAGACCTCCAACGATGACCTCCACCGCTGCGCCAGCGTTGCCCCCACCGCACCACGGGTTTTCGACATAGGTGATCTCGTTGGCATCAATGCCAAGAGATTCAGTCAGCAAATTGTGGCATTGAGCAACGCAGGATTCCATCCAGTAAATTTCAATTCCATCATCGGGCCGATTGAACACGTGGTGAGCCATCATCTCAAAGGTGGTCAGGTGACGGCCTGAACGGCCCACTGCGTCAACATCCGTTAACCGAATGCACGGTTGAGAAATCGTCAGCGGGTTGGCGGGAGGGTCCACCAGTCCTGATGTCACATGGGGCTGGAAATCCGCAATCGATGCGATGGTGAGGTGAATGTCGTCTCGCCATCGTGCAAGAACAGGATAGGGCGCTACGCGATGGTGGCCTGTCGATTCAAAGAACGAGAGAAAAACTTCCCGCATGGCGTCCTTGAGAGCCTTTCCCCGTTGCGAAAAACCATCGATGAGGGGTGAACCAATGAAGGTGTATTCGTCTTCCGTTGAGTCACCGCATGTGGTCCGTTCATCGTCAACCGTCCAAAACCAGAGGTCGGTGACTCGGCACTGCTTTCGCTGGTAGCCTGCCGTTCGAAACACATCAAGGTCAATTGCGGGAAGAGCCATGTACGTCGCCTCAAGGAACGATTTCTCCAATCCCCACCCATGTTTGAAGCCTGCCCTTGATTGAGATGCCTCCGTGAGGATAAAGGCTCATATTCCAAGGACGAAAGGCCACAACATGGATGCGTCTTGGCGTCAACATCTCGTCGATGAAGGCGACGGTTTGCTGCGGATCAAAGCGCACGGCCACATGCGAACCGATGCGATGATGGTCGCCAACCGGGAACATCTGGAACAACACGCCGATGACAGAGGGCCCGAACAACTCGTTAACACAGCCGCAATGCCGGGAATTGTAGGTGAAGCATGGGCAATGGCCGATTGGCACTACGGGTACGGCTTTCCTATTGGCGGTGTTGTCGCAACCGATGTCGAATCAGGAGACCAAGGCGGGGCCATTTCACCAGGTGGCGTGGGCTTTGACATCAACTGCGGTGTTCGATGTCTGGTGTTGGATGCAACCCTCGATGATGTCCCCAATCTCAAGCGTCTCGCTGGCCGTTTAAGCGGTCGAATACCGGCCGGTGGTTCAGGAAAAGGCGGCTTGGATCTGAAGCTCAACGAACTCAACGACATCCTGATGCGAGGTGCTGCCGCTGCAGCAGATTTGGGCTACGGGCAACACGATGACATCCCTCACCTCGAATCCCAAGGATGCTTGCATACGGAGGAAGCGAACGTGTCGCCTCGCGCACTGGAGCGCGGCATGAAGGCGCTGGGCACGCTTGGAAGTGGGAATCATTTTCTTGAATTGCAGACCGTTGACGGTATTGCTGACGACGCTACTGCTCGATCATGGGGCCTCAGTGAAGGCCAAATCGTTGTGATGATTCATTCCGGTAGTCGAGGACTCGGCCACCAGGTCTGTACCGATCACGTAAGGGCGCTCGAGGCCAGTTATCGCCAACAAAACGACATGTGGGTCAACGAAGCGTACGGATTTGCTTTGCCAGACCGCCAATTGGCCTCCGCCCCGTTCCATTCCGTAGCCGGCCAAGGGTACTTTGATGCCATGAATGCGGCTGCAAATTATGCGTTTGCAAATCGAGCAGCTTTGGCCCACCGACTGAGGGAGGTCTTGAGGTTGGAGTTGGGTGTGGACGGAGAAGCACGAACGCTTTACGATGTCGCTCACAACATTGCAAAGGTTGAGGAGCACACCGTTCACGGTCAATCGTGCACGTGTTGTGTTCATCGAAAAGGTGCAACCCGAGCCTTCCCCGGCAATCATCCGGACGTTGCTTCGCGATTCTTGCACACAGGGCAACCGGTTGTTGTCCCAGGTGACATGGGAACCGGTTCATGGTTGATGGCCGCTCCAGTCTCTGGCATGAACCAAGCCTTCGGTTCATCGTGCCACGGTGCGGGAAGAGCCTTGTCGCGAACCAAAGCCAAAAAAACCGTTGATGGCAAGGCGTTGAAGCTCAGTTTGGAAGCCAGAGGCATTCGCATCCATGCTTCAACACCAAACGTCCTTGCTGAAGAAGCACCTGCTGCCTACAAAAATGTGGATGAGGTCATCAACGTGACGAGTTCAGCCGGTTTGACGCGCCCCGTCACTCGATTGTCACCTGTTGCGGTCATCAAAGGATGATCACATGCAGACTTGGGTCAATGCACCGCTCGGCAAAGGAGCCGAACCGGAGTGAACACCATCTGGCTCCTCAACAATCACGCTGAGGAGGGTGTTAACCAATTCTGTCAGTTCATCGACCTGTTCTTGTAATTGCATGACCTTTCGGGTCATGTTTTGCTTCGTTTCTTGCTCTCGCTGCATGTGCATCCCATCTGAGAAGTTGCCTTCTCACTGCGAAAGAAAAAAAATCGCTTCTTATACATTGAGGTGGAAAACGAGTACAGACAACGGTTCCCCTCCCTAATCACGTTGCAGAAGTGGAGCCACCGGCGAGATTTGAACTCGCGACCTCCTCATTACCAATGAGGTGCTATACCCCTAAGCCACGGTGGCAGTGGACACGGCCACCGGCCAAGCGGATATAATCGCTTCGCGCCCCGAGTCATCTCAAGCCGGCAGATAGAGGCGCCAGTAACCTGTTTGTATGCCTGCTACCGACAACGGGACGTCATCTTGGCCTGCCAGTGTCCATTGGGATTCGTTCAATGTCATGTCCACATTCGGCCCGATGACAACAGCGGCATAGGTGGTGTTTTCCAACAACACGGGTTCAAAGGCTTCATGAGAAGACCAAACTCCACCAACATCGTCAACGGTTTCGGCGTTAAGATGGGACCTCATGGCGTACAAATGATGCATGGCCAGCGAGGATTCACCAACAAAGAGAAAATCGTCGCCCGGACCAAGGTGTTCGTCAAGCGCCGCTCCTGCTTCCACCGACCAGAGTTGATGACCCACCATGGAGGAGGCCAACACGAACGGGAGAACAAGGGCAAGAGCCAAGGTTTGTCGTGACCACGACCGGTGAATGGTTTTGGAACTTGAACGCTCCATTCTTTTGAGCATCAGGAGAACAACAGGAAGGACGATGGTGGTGTATCGGCCATTGTTCCCCAAAAGAAGAATGGTGGAACCCAAACCAGCCCCCCACAAGTTGGATTCATAGGTCCATAGCACAGCCGTGTAGGCAACCACGGCTCCGAGCAAAACCCCCGATACGACACCCAAATATGCCGTCGTCCAGCCTCGGTCTGCTTCATTCATCTCGATGTTGATGGCCGGCCATAGAAGACAACCAACCAAGAAATACATCACTGGACCAATGATTGTGGCGCAAAGAAGGGCGAGGAGGTACTCGAAAGGATGCTGAGAAATAATGACGAACGACCCTGGACCCATGAAGGCCCCGAAGATCGAGACCAAACACAAGGAAAGGGCGAAGCCTACCAGCAACACACCCATCGGCTTGACCGGACGGTTCCTCCAAACACCGCCCGTGGAGATCCACCATCGGTCCCACAGCGTTGATGCCAACAGCACGGCAACAAACACAAACGATGCCGCTGCACCACCCAAGCCCTTCCAGAGAACGACGATGGCCAACGAGGTTCCGAGACTGGCGTGGGCAACGATGCGATGCTTCACGCGCTCCGGGTCCAGAGCCCACGCCCACCACAAGCCACCCACAACGATCAACGAGAGCAACGCCTCATCGTATCCTCGCCCGGTCGAGAACATCAAAACGGGTGAGAAGGCAACGACCATCATCCATGCCGGGTTCAACAACGGCCCTTCGTGACCTCCTGCAGGTCGAGCGCCCGCCCAAAGAGCAAGCGCAAAAGTGGCGCCAAGCGACGTGAGTTTCATGGTCGTTGGCGTTGACGCCCAAGCCAGCATCCAGCCGTCATAGATCGAAGGTGCGGCATCAATGGATTCACCCGTGGTGTGACGCAATCCCCCCCACGGCAGCAACCACTCACCCTCGTTGTTTTGCACGAGATTCAATCGAACGTGAACATCCAAACCTGCATCGCTGTTCAACAGAGCCAGAACATGAAAACCAA
>QXXW01000060.1:38853-43815 GCA_009887255.1 Candidatus Poseidoniales archaeon
CAGGCCCACGCGATTTCCAGTCGCGCGCACTACCAGGCTATGCGATCTCGGCTCAAAGCGTCCGAGAAGCGCCCCTCGTTTAATCATCACCCTCCCAAAAGCCCGGTTGGAGAACGCGGAAACGAAAGAACTCAAAAGTTCAACACAAACGGAAGGTCATGGTCGAAGAGGAGGTGACAACTGCCGGATTGGAACACACGGCGTTGCCGTTCCGAATGGCCAACATAGAACCTGCCTTCACGATTCCAACAACATGGCCCTTTTCGATTGGAATTCAGCGAATGGTCACTGAATTCACCTTCCAGTACCGCCTCCTTCGGACTGAATGGGACCAGCGGCATTACATGTTGATGCTGTTCGGTGCTGTTGCGTTCCTGTTGGGCTCGTTATCGCCTGAGATTTCAAGCGGCGGTGATGCAACCTTGGCGGGCTTGGAGGGCATCATATCGATCAGCGGATTCCAGTTTTTCCAAATTTTAATTTCCATTCTTTTGTGGTCTTGGTTTTTGTATCAAGCCATCATCATGTTCCCCATCATGCGAGTCCACACCGTATCGTTGCTCATCATGTGGAACGTTTTCATGGCCTCACAGGTCTTCTATCATCAAAACAACCCGACCTTCCCACTCAGCATCAATCCTGCGGACTTGATGAGTGGAACGCTGTTGGCCATGGTCGCAGGTTTTTTCCTCTACTTTTTTTGGAAAGCCGTCATTGAAACTCGGGACCTTCACGTTGAAGTTCACCATTTGCACGAAGATGTGAGGGTGATGGAAGCTGAAATGGCGGAGCATTCCCTTATGGCCTGGTCGTGGACATTCATCGGATGGCTGGCCCTTGTCATCACGTCCACTTGGGCGGGAGTCCATCACATCAGCACTTATGGCGAACAACCTCTGCTGTTGCTCATCCTTCACCTATCGGCCGGTCTAGCGTCGATACCTACCCTTATGGTTGTCCTATGGTTTCCTCAAAGGATGTTGGGGGGTAAGGCGCGTATCCGAACCAAGGCTGCTCTTCAGGCTGACCTGGATTTGAGCCTGCAAACCGGCCAACATACAACCGAATCGAGCTGCCCTGAATGCGCAAAACCTGTGCCTCTTACCCGGAACGAAGACGGAACCCTCCACCACCCATGCATGGCAGAGGGATGCTCCACCAGTGTTTCGGTGGGAGCCGCATGTTCAACCTGCAGCAAAACCATGCCAACACGAATCTCCTGTCCGTCCTGTGGCGTCAATGCTCCAGCCATGGACTACATGCCCGACCAGGAGGCTTGGTAACCAATGATGCGAAGCCTGCGCGATGACTTTCCAACCTTACGAGGAGAAAATCCACCGGCATACCTTGACAATGCGTGTGTTACACTCAAGCCACAACCGGTCATTGACGCCATCATGGATTACTACACGAAATACCCCGGCTGCGGGGGTCGATCGGTTCACAGGTACGGCACACATGTCTCAAAAACCGTATCTGTTGCCCGAAACTCCATCAAAAACTTCATCGGCGCAGAACACGCCAACGAGGTTGTGTTCACGCGAAACACCACCCACTCCATCAACCAAATCGCTCACGGTATGTCGTGGTCCGAGGGGGATGTTGTCCTTACAACCGACCGAGAGCACAATTCCAACCTTGTGCCTTGGCTTCAATTGGAGCAGGAACACGGTATCGACCACAGGGTGGTTGAAAGCAACGAAGACAATTCCTTCAACATGGAGACTTTTGAAGCGGCTTGTGCTGATGCAAACGGTCGCCTCAAAATGGTGGCCATGAGTCACGTGGGCAACCTCGATGGGGTTGCCTTGCCCATCAAAGACATTGCCAAAGTGGCCCACGATCACGGGGCGCTCGTGGCCGTTGACGGTGCTCAATCCACCCCACACATGAAGATCAATGTTCAAGAACTGGGTATCGATTTTTTGTCGTTCTCAATCCACAAAATGTGCGGTCCATCCGGGATGGGTGGCCTTTGGGGGAGGTACGACCTCCTTGATTCGCTGCGCACCATACAATCGGGAGGACAAACGGTGTCGGCATCAAGCTACACGGAGGCAACTTGGGCACCACCACCACACCGATTTGAAGGTGGCCTTGGCCATTTTTCAGGCATGATTGGCGCAGGTGCCGCCATCGATTATCTCGCAGCGTTGGACATGGACGCCGTGCAGGCCCACGAACACAAGTTGAATGCTATCATGACCGAGGGCGTCAAAAACCTCGATGGCGTTGACATCATTGGACCGCAGAACCCCACCAAGCGAAGCGGCATCTGCTCCCTGTTGATGACCTCCGTCCCAGCACATGAAGCCGCATTGCTTCTTGACGAGGCGGCTGGCGTGATGGTGCGGAGTGGTCACCACTGCGTCCACTCTTGGTTCGAAAACAAGGGGTTTTCAGAGGGGTCTCTGAGGGCCTCTGCATACTTCTACAACACAGAGGAGGAAGCAAAACTGTTTGCCGACACACTTGAAGAAATCGTGAACACCTTGGGATGAGGCTGACCATGAATCTTGAACCTCCCAGAAACCTGCAACATATGGCAGTTGAGCCCTCACATTCGACATTGGGCGTGAAAATCTCGCCTGAGAGCGACGCTGAAATGCGGTTTGTCAAACGCTTGGTCACCGTTTGTTTGGGAACAACAATGATTCTCGCTGCTGGCTATCTCGTTGCCGTTTTTTTGACCGATGGAGCCATCTTGTTGCGCCCCAGTGCCCTGGCATTGGAACGTCAAGAGCTCTACACGAACATGGTCCACCACCCCGGTGATGCTCTGGATGGAACCGGAGTGACCGTCTGCATTGTTGATTCGGGCATTGACATGAGCCACGAAGATTTGGACGGCCTGGCGTTGGCAGGTTGGAAGGATTTTGTCAACCAGAGAAGCGAACCGTACGACGACGAAGGGCATGGCACGGCCATGGCTGGAATTCTGGTTGCAAACGGATGGATCGAAGGAATGGCCACCGGTGTTGATTTGTTGGTAGCCAAAGCACTCGGGAGCGATGGAAGCGGTGACGACAGCCTGGTTGCAGAAGCCGTGGACTGGTGCGTTGCTCAAGGTGCTGACATCATCTCCCTCTCCCTCGGCGGTGCACCGGGAATTCTACCCTTCAACACCGGCACAGGACGTGATTCAGGTGAAGCCTCTGCAGATGCCATCGAAGAAGGTGTTCTGGTCGTGGCGGCAGCTGGAAACGATGGAACCGATGATGACGACCGTGATGTCGCACATCCTTCATCCGAGCGCGATGTCATTTCGGTTGGAGGCGTCACACCAACCCGCGAATCATGGTCGGGTTCATCAAAGGGAGAAAACGACGGTAGCATCCTCCCATTGCCTGTGATTCTTCCCCGAAGCGACCCGAACAAAAAACCAGAACTTGTTGCTCCGGGACAAGGCGTACCTGTCCTCACAACCGACGGTGCTTGGGGATTGGCAGATGGCACGAGTGCCTCCACCGTCTACGTCACCGGCGCACTGGCGTTGCTTCTCGAACGGCGCCCAGATTTGCAGGCTGATTCGGATTCGAGCAGCCAAGACACGGTGGCCACCATCAAAACATGGCTCATGGAAAGCGTGGTACCACAAGAAGGACAAAGTGGGCATGACGACCGTTACGGCTACGGGTTGTTGCACATGGAAGCGCTCATTGAGCGGTCGGAAGCGGATTAAGCCGAGGCATCCAAGCCACCACGGTGCCTCCGAAGACGGGCATAAACGCCACGTGATGTGAGGTTTGAGTTGATTTAATCAAGTCAATCCAATCGTTGAATCCGTTGACCACCTTCATGCCTTCCACATCGTCTTCTTCGACCTCCCCGGTAGGGTGATGCGGTTCGGTGGTGAACAAAACGCCATTGGAGGCCAGCATGGGCAAATACGTGGCAACATGGGAAGCTCGTTCGTGATGCGGACCATCAACGACAATCGCTTCATAATCCTCCTCGAACGGTGTGTTGGATGACTCGGAACCGGTTGCGGACGCCAACATCCATGCACGATGTTCAGCAGCCAGTTGAGTTGGCTCCCCCACCACGATGGAGGCAAAGCCTTCGGCATCGTATCGGGTTCGCAAGCGATGAAGAATAACAGCGAATTTGTTCCCCTGTTCCACCATCGTGAAGGCCTTGACAGGGCGATCAAAGCGTTCCATGGCATCAAACAGCCAAGCGGACCGATGACCGATGGATGCACCCACTTCAAGCACTCGCTGTGGTTGTAATCTGCCAATGCCGTCGCGCACCCTCCGCAACACCGACAATGTCCACCCTTCAAGGCCCATGTGCGTGAGTTGTTCCCCAATGTTTGCAGCGATCTGAGGCTCCTCTCGAGGTTGGCTCGAATCTTTAGAAAGCAAGTGCGCCAACACATCGGCACGGTCAACGTCACTTTCAGAGTCCATGACACCTCACTTCACCCGAATCTCTTGAATCCTCGCTCCATAAACAACGATGGGTTCAAACCTTGGAGGCCGAGCCCCCAACACGGGAGGTGCGCCAATGGACGACGATTTCGATAACCTTGAAACCGATGAAGAAGTGATGGGCGAAGAAGTTGAGAACATGGACCTTGAAGAAGAAGTGATGGACAACGCCACCCACTGTCCAATCTGTGATGACATAACCGGCCATGTCATCCTCAAGGAGAAAAAGGTGGGGAACGGCGCCGACATCATGGTTCGCTGCGAGGATTGCAGCGCCGTCCAGACTGTCCAATTCCGACCACCTGCACCCATAACCATTCCCTTCATCCTCAGCGATGGACCTGACTCGGAACGTGTGGTTCTGATGATTGATGCCGATGAGGAATTTTATGTCAACGACGTGTTCGAGGAGAAGGAAAAACTCTGGACCATCAATCAAATTGAAACAAAGGCCGGGCCAATGACAACCTCAAGTTTTGCTGACAACATTGCCAGCATCAACGCGGTACGAACCGACATGGTTCGGGTG
>QXXW01000060.1:43825-53709 GCA_009887255.1 Candidatus Poseidoniales archaeon
ATCCTTCGCTGATGTTCTCGTCGTCCCTCAAGACACCACCTTCACCGCACGTCATTTGATTGAACATGACGATGAAACATGGCGAATTCGTGCCATCCACACGGGAGAGGGGCGAACCCTAAGGGGGACCGTCCGGGCACCGGACATCAAGAGAATGTACCTTCATGAGCCACCCAATCCAGAACACTTTGTCCCTCGAACACCAAGGGAGCGACGGCAAGCGTGGAAAGAAGGGAAACTGGGACACAACCCCAACCCAATTCGTCCCAAAGAGCACGTCAAAGGTGGCGTGAAACCGAACACGTCTTCCAAGCGGAAGAAAAAGAAACCAAGAAACTGATTACGGGCGATTTGTCCAAGGCATCAGAAAGGCTTTGGCAACTTGTGTCCCAATGGTTGGGTTTTCCTGCAACCGTCGAATGCTGTATTCGTACCACTTCTCACCGTACGGAATGTAAACGCGAGTACGGTGACCCTCGGCCAGCAGCGACCTGCGCATTGGGCCCCGAACACCGAGCAGCATTTGGAATTCATAACCAGGACCTTTCTGATGCCGAGCCGGCCCTGCATTGCTTCTCGGGTCTTGTTTTCCAGGACCCATTCCGTGGGACGCAAGAGCCGCTTTTGCATGCCTGATCACGGGCACATCGTGTGTGGCAATGCCCACGTATGCACCGGCTGACAGCATCCGATCGATGCAAGCATTTGTCCCGTCAATGATGTCCTGTCGACCGGCGAAGGCGATGGCTTCAGGTTCCAGATAAATCCCTTTGCAGATGCGATAATCTGCGTTTGGGCCCAAATCGGTTTCGAGCTGATCTATGTCCGACAGTGTCCTGTGCAACCTTCCTTGAAGCACGGTTCCCACGTTGAGCAACCCTTCCGCATGCAAGGATTTGACCGCATTGATGGTGTCGGTTGTGACACGGTGATCTTCCATATCCAAACGAACAAACATGTCGTGTTCGTTGGCGGCTTTGACCAATTGACGAATGTTCTCCATACCCTTCTCGGCGTCGATGAGCAAACCAAACGCCGTAGGCTTGATGCTCAAGTTGGCGTCGAATTGATGCTCGTTGATGGCTTGCAGGACCCTCATGTATTCTTCAAAGAAATACGTGGCCTCTTCCATGCTCGAGATTTCTTCCCCCAACACGTCGATCGTGAAACATGAACCCTCTTTTGAGAGCCGCTTCATGATGGCCACTGCATCGTCCAAATGAGGGCCTGCGACATAACGACGGCTGACCCACCGGACGAACCAGCGAGGCATTCGGACGGTCATGGCGACCACGGTTTTAGAGAACCAACCCACCATGCTCAAACCACAGTGCAGGCAACTTTTGACCCTTTGTGTCGCTTAGGATGTCCCACTCAACATTGCGTCGATGTCCTTCGTGGTCAGAAGGGGTATGTTCCTGATTGCAAGGTGGTCTCGAACGGCTTGTCGTTGCCACCCTCTGAACGATTTCTTATCCATGGAAGCGACCAGATGTCCGCCCGGAAATGCCAATGTTGTGGCACGAATGGCTTCGTCAATAGCGATGGACCAGTTGCCCGCAAGAAGCCCATCATTTTGTTCAAACGGAAGGGCATAGGAAGCCAACATGTGCCCCAACCACACGCCTTCTTTGGCGGCCAACTGATTTGCTCGAGGTGCGTAATGGCCACCACCAAGCGTGATGACAACCACCTGCCCTGCATGGACGTCTTCATCCCAAGTCATCGAATGGCTGGCATGGAACAGTCCGTCGTTGATGATGGAAGCAAGCAACCTCGCCGCCTCAACGTGCCCCCAAGTGGCTTGGGTACTGCCCACTTCGATGAACATGGCAGGTGATTGGAGGACAGGGCCATGGTGTGTTACTTCAAGGGAAAGGTCAAATTCGGCAACTGCGTCAACAAGGGGAGCCCGCTCGAGAAGCATCTTCCACCATCTCCCGAGTCGGGGATTTGGAGGTGGTGTTTGACCACCAACACCCCCGAACTTGCCAGGTTCACCATCGGAAAGATGAGGCACACCGATGGGGTGCAACGTCAGCGATGCTTGCCCGCTGGCTGCTGCATGCCGCGAGGGAAAAATGACCTCAGAAACGATCTCTTCGGTGGCGCTGGTCCAGCGTTGATCAACGTGATCTTCGAACAACAATCCATCGGGAAGAAACCACATTCGGACATGACGGAACGTGAAGCACGCATGACCTTCTACCGGTTCGCCAACCGACCACGGATTCATTTCAAGCAGGGCCTCAGCTTGATTTTTACTGGCAATGTCGTTTGTGTTGACGACGATTAACACCACAGAATCGGAGTTCACAACGGAACCTTGAATTGACCCTCTATTTGAGGATGATTTCGTGTTGCATTGGCTCCAAAAAACAACGATGATGACGATCTGATTCATTGAGGTTAAAACCGCAGCATTGCGCAATACCGTTATATAAGGAAAAAAATCACTTAATAACATGGTACAAGGGGGCTATGCCATGCATGGGAAAATAGCCCGTGCCTTGGCCATCGCCTTCGTATTCCTCCTCTCCAGCCAGGCGCCGATGTTTGTTGAATTCATGACCAACATGCCCAGTGAACTGGAGCCGGAAATTCCAGTTGCACAAACCGACACCTTGGCCACAATGACTCGGGGAAACTGCGTCGATGACAACGGAGATTGCGATTTCGACAACATCGCCAACGCCGCAGAAGACATCGATGGCGACGGAGATTGGACCAACGACGACTCGGATGGAGATGGCACAAACGATTACCAGGACACAGACGACGACGGCGACGGCTGGCCCACGTGGTTTGAATGTCCCGACGGCAGAAACACCACCAACAACTTCTGCGTGGGTGTTGGGCAAACTTACGATTACCTGCACAATGCGTTGTTCAACTGCGACCAACCCACCATCCAGGTCGCCGCAAGTGGAAACAAGATGGACGTGTATGCTTATTTTTGGACCAACGACACAATGGTGTTGATCGGGGATGACGTCAACGGCTATTCCTCTGGAGTTGCCCGTTCAGCGGTTGATGGAAAACTCTGGTGGGTGGACAGCAGTCGACAAAACAGCGACAATCATCAAAAAGTGTATTCATGGGACATGCTCAACGGCTTAACGGAAGAAGGCGACACCGACTCAGCCACCACGTTCTCACGAGCGGCTTTTAATGAGGACGCTGAGTTGTGGACAGAAGCAAGCGATAACGTGTACGAGATCGACACCAGCACCGGCGCCCAAAGTTCGGCCACATCTGTCGGCGACACGGGCAGCGGCGGCGACATGATGGCTCACCCGGGCAACGGGACGTGGTACTACATTGATTCGGGGGCAGGTAAACTGTACACGACCAGCAAAACCTTTGGCAGCAGAGCCGGTCACCAGACCCTCGACAGCACATACAGCATCGACAAGACGTACAAGGGCGGAACCATCCTCTCCAACAGCACCCTCCTCGCCAACGACGGGACAGACGTGTACATGTTCACCGGTGACTGGGAAAACGGGAGCGGCAGCTACGAACTGCTCTACGACGGCACCTCCGGGCAGTCCGGTGACATGGCCACTTGCACGACGCCCTACACGGACACGGACGGCGACGGGCTTGAGGATTTCCTCGAAGAAAACGTCTACAACTCCAATCCTGACAGCAACGACACAGATGGAGATTACTTGCTTGATTACGACGAGATACTCAACGGCACTGGTATCAACAATGTCGATTCAGATGGCGATGGCCTTTACGATGGACTCGAGGTACAAGTAGGGGCCGACCCCCTCTCCGTTGAGGACGCTGACGGAGACGGCACGCCTGACTGGTGGGACACCGACGAAGATGATGATGGAATCCCAGGCACCTTGGAATGCAATCCGACCAATCCTGATGCATACAACCTCGTGAACGGTGGTTTTGAAGAGCCCGCAATGGCCTCAACCGACACGAGTGAGCAACAGGATGAGGATGATGTTCCCGGCTGGGAGACCACCGAAGACGACAGTGATGGACCAGAGATTGAAATCTGGAAGGGAAACCCCCACAGCGGCCAAGGCCCAGGAGCATCTCATTCCGGCCTTCAATATGCAGAAATCAACGCCGATGATGTCGCAGCGTTGTACCAAGACTTCTCGTCAACCGGGGGCGACATCATGGTGTGGTCGTACTACCACGCCCGAAGGGCCAGCACCAACACGGACAGGATGGTGTTGAAGATCGACGACAACTCCGTGGCGTTCACCAACATGGACATCATTGACTATTCCAACATCAGTTCGTCCGGCTGGCACGCCAACAACGGTTCTTATTTGGTGCCAGACGGTCAAAGCACCACCCGATTTGCATTTGAAGCGAACGGGGGTGGAAGCGCGGCCAACTTCATTGATTCCATCAGTTTCCGACCCGTGTGTACGTTGGACACCGACGGCGACGGCATCTTCAACAACGTGGATCTGGACTCTGACAACGACGGTGTTGAGGACGCCAACGAATCAACAGCGGATTGGGACGGGGACGGAATCCCGGGGTTCCTCGACACCGATTCGGACAACGACGGCATACCCGATGGCTCCGACCCGGACACGGAATACGGAGGACCAAACGTTGCTGAGGAGGGTTTGGAGTTTGATGGCACCGATGACTTTGTCGTGTTTCCCGACAGTGTTATTTTGGAACCTACGGGCGATTTCACGGTTGAACTGTGGGCGTATTCGGAGAACTGGAACGGCGATAGTGATTACTTCCTGTTTGACTTCGGAGGTGGAAACACCAACGGGTACCGCATGTATTATGATGCAACTCAGGACCAAATAAAAGTGAAAATTGACAGCACAATCCTTGCCGTCAACGGCAACGTGCTCACCGATGAAACATGGCATCATTTCTCATTGAATTACGACCAACAACAACTGAAGTTTATGATCGACGGGGTGGAACGAAACAGTGTATCACGGACAGAATCCACAAACTACGACACCGGAGACCGGTTGTTCATCGGTTGCGAAAGCACCGGCACAGCCTGCAGCGCCAGTTACTTCAACGGGATCGTTGATGAATTCAAACTGTGGAATTACAGCAGAAACCTCGCCCATACAAAACAGAGCATGCACTTCCCTTCGTACGATGATGAAGGTGGACTGCTTGCTTACCTGAAGTTCGACGATGTTGCTGAAACCACGGTGCCCGATAGGACTGCAAACGGCAACGACGCCACGGTAAGCGGAGCCATCAACCGCACCTCGCAGGCCCCCGTTTCAGGGCGAGACGGTGCCTCAAGGGCTCTCTCGTTTGACGGCACCAACGATCACGTGAATTTTGGCACATCTCCAGCCATTGGAACTTCAGACTTCACCGTTGAAGCATGGGTGAGAACCGGAATGAGCACTGACGGCGTCATAGCACAATCCCGACAAAACGGAACCAGCAACGGTCAATGGACGTTTCAAATCGGAAACGGCGCGAGCAATGCCGGAAAATTGTATTTCATGGACTGGTCGACCAATTATGGATTCCAATGCCTATCATCCTCCACAGTAAACGACAACACTTGGCATCACATTGCGTTCCGAAGATCCGGAACATCAGGACAAATGTTCATCGATGGGAATGCCGACCTCGAAACGGCCTGTGATGGAGGAAGCAGTGAAATAAGTTACCAGTCTCTTGATTATGCCCTTGGTTTTGATCGACGGGACAGCAACGACTACTTTGATGGTGAAATGGACGAAGTCCGGGTCTGGAGTGAGGCAAGAACGCAAAACGAACTTCGCGAATACATGTTCAAACCACTGCTTGGCCAAGAATCGAACCTTGCATCGTACTTTCCCCTCGACAATCCACGCCACGATACCGTCCACGACATGAGCCTGAACAACCGGCACGGGACGTTCAATGGGATGACGGCTGGTGCCACCACACTAACCTCAACCGCCCCGCTTGTCAAGGCCTTAGGTGCAGGTTCGGCAATGGACCTCGACGGTGTGGACGATTGGGTTCGCATTGAGTACGACGCCGCCCTCAACCCCACATCACTCACCGTGGAAGCCTGGATTCAATACGGCACAGCACCATCCGGCAGCGAGGCCATCATCTCGAGCCGCTCCAAATACAACGACAACACCAACGGGTACAATTTCATCGTATTGAGCAACATGAGCTTGGAGTTTACCTTTGGTCATACGTCTGGAACAGAGACGCTGACAACGGCTCCAATCTCCACAGGTGTATGGCATCACGTAGCCGCAACACACAACAACGGCGACACGGACATCTACCTGAACGGCCACCTCGTTGCAGAAGAGGACACCAGCCACACAATGGTCGCTAACCCTGGTCAGCCTGTTCGAATTGGCGTTTCCGACGCCTACAGCGATTCGACCTGGACAGCCCCTGACGACCGATATTTCAGTGGCCAAATCGACGACATCAGAATTTGGTCGGACGTCAGGTCACAAGACGAGGTGTTTGAACATAGAAACGCTTTGTTGAACGGGTGGGAGAACGATCTAATCGGATATTATCGAATGGACGAGGCCAACGGAACCACGGTGTTTGACCACTCCAATAAGGCCAACCATGGTGTTCTTCAAAACGCAAATGACTCGGTTTACACAACCTCGGGGGCAGACCTTTGGAACGGCGTGGTAAGAGGAGAGGCACTTGGCCTTGTGGGGACAAGTGAAACGGAAACGGCCACCGTTTCTGACAACGACCTGCTCGACATCACCGGCGATCACACCTACGCCGTTTGGATCAAAGCCAATCCTGATGGCACAGGCTCGGACAACAGAGACACCGTGTTCACCAAAACCGACAGCACCGATGGACCCATCGAATTGAACGTTTGGAAAAACAGCAGCGGCAAACTTGTTGTGAGCTATCATTGGGACAACGACGGCACAGGAACGTGGGCAAACGTCCAAAACACGGCTTGTGCAGAACAAACACCTGTCAACGAATGGATACATGTGGCCATGACAGGGACGTCCTCTTGGCAAAAACTGTACATCAACGGGTTCCTATGTGGCTCAGGCACGAACACCTACAATCCCGGTGCGAACAATGTTGACCTTCTCATCGGCGCCGATGATGCTGGATACGATTATGAAGGACGTATCGACAATCTGGCCATTTACAACACCACACTCTCACAGCAACTGATTCGTGACCGCATGCACAACGACCTCACCGGTACAGAGTACGGACTTGTGGCCTATTATCCCATCATTGACACTGGAGACATGCTGGTCGATGTGGGCCCACACGGATTGCACGGAGTGATGACGAGCGATTTGAACGAAAACAGCGACCGAGTCCCCACCGATGTGCCCACCGGCGACAGCCGCATTGTAGCCTTCGAAAACACGGTATCGACGTTTGACTCTCGCCAAACCACGGTTTCGCCAGAATCGGCTGGCGTGGCCGTCAGTGTGACAACCGAACTTGGAACATCAGAGGACATTGTGCTCGCTAACAACGGTGAAACTGGAACAAACTCAGCAGATGTCCCCTCGGAACCTGCCTATTCAATGCGTCTCAACAGGGTGTGGTGGCTCGATTCCACCAACGATGTCACGCCCCAATTGACCGTTGACATGTCGAATTTGGGTTTCTCATCACTCTATGACAGCGAGTTTCAATTGATTTATCGAAACTCTTCCAGCGATGACTGGTCTTACATCCCTGCCACA
The DNA here is from genome assembly GCA_009887255.1 of Candidatus Poseidoniales archaeon. GTDB lineage: Archaea > Thermoplasmatota > Poseidoniia > Poseidoniales > Poseidoniaceae > Poseidonia. The sequence continues at coordinate 51,511 of QXXW01000060.1, forward strand.
TGGTCAAAAAGCGGTGATGTGCTCACGATAGAAACAAACACAACCTTGCACGACACATACCTGTCGTTCGCCTATGTGCAATCCGTCGGGAACCTCACCTACGACGCGAGCAGCTACACGATGACCAACGGGTCAGCCTTCACCATCACGGCACCAACTCACAACGGCATCGGTTCGAGTTGCACCGTCACACCCGATTTGCCAAACGGGCTCTCGCTGGCCAGCGATTGCAGCATAACCGGCACGCCAACGATACAAGCCTACCCCGTTACCACGCACACCATCACACACACTGGACCCGGCGGGGCAGACACCAGCACCATCGATATTGAGGTGCTTACCAACCCCAACACAATCTCGTTTGATCCTGTCAGTCGAATCGTGGAACGAGACGCAGCCTTCACCGATTGGAGTTCAACGGTGGGCAACGATGCCGCTGACCTGACATGGGCCATTTCGCCCGACTTGCCAACCGGATTGAGCCTCGCCAACGGCGTCATATCAGGGACACCAACCGTCAACCTCACCACTGCCACCGTCTTCACGATTACCGCCACCAACGACGCAGGGGCTGCAACCACCACCGTGACGCTCACCGTAAACGAGCCTGCACCCAACATCGCCATGAGCGACATCTCCGTTACGGTCGACCAAGCCATGACATCCGTACACGCGTCCAACTCCGGCGGTAAGGTGGCCACATGGGCCATCTCACCAGACCTGCCCAACGGCCTCAGTTTTACCAACGGAGTCATCGATGGAACACCCACCGTGGCCCTTGCTCAAACGACCTACACCATCTACGCCAACAACTCGGGCGGCACTTCGTCCGCATCGTATCAACTCACGGTACAGCACCAAGTCCCAATCCTCACCCCGTTAACAAGCACCATTACCGGAACTCGGGGGACGCCCATCACCTCCGTGACCATCTCCAACTCCGGTGGAACGGTCACCAGTTGGTCGGTGAGCCCGGCCTTCCCAGCAGGCATCTCAATATCCAGCTCGGGCGTGATTTCGGGGACACCCACTGCCAACCAAAGCACGGCTACGGCCCATACGGTCACAGGAACCAACAGCGGAGGCAACGATGACGTCACCGTTACCGTGACCATCACCGAGACGATTCCCGACCTCTCCACCACTCCCACCACCGTGACCTTCACGAACGGAACGGCCGTCGACTGGACGGCCACCAACACCGGTGGCAACGCCAACGAGTGGTCGTACCGAGCGGAACGTGATGCGTACTCAGCACGATGGAAGATGAACGAGGGTTCAGGCACCAACCTTTACGATGAATCCGACAACAACAACAACGGAACCATCAACGGCGCAACGTGGACGTCGGGCCGCTTTGGTGACGCACTGGCGTTCGATGGCATCGATGATACCGTTTCGGTTCCCAACGACGAATCGTTGAATTTGACAGAGAACTTCTCGATAGAAACGTGGGTGTGGCTCAACGACTCAACCACCAACCCCGAGCGAGGATCGAACCTGTACGAAGGTTGGATTATCCTTGATGCTGAGGGCAGCGGTTGGGACGGATACATGTTTGGCGTTGAAGCCGCGATACCACAAGACAACAGCGACGAGAGTTGGTCCCGCCTCACCATGTTATCCGAACAAGAGGCCAGTGATGGAAACACGTGCAGTTCCTTTCAAGAAAGTGGAAACGGCCAGAACACGGGTACTGTGGTGGGCCGGTCCAACGTGACCAAGGGTCAATGGAACCACGTTGCTGTGGTGTACAATTCCACCGTTTCGGGTTCAGAATACCTTGAATTCTACATCAATGGTGTCCTCGATGTCCGTTACCAGTGTGCATTTACATTTACACCAAACCTCGAAATCCGTTCCATCGGTTCAGAGGACGGTGGACAAACCTACAGTTCATCGAATTTGGCCTACTGGAACGGGTCCATTGATGAACTCGGTGTTTGGCAACGGACCCTCAACGCAACGGAAATTGCTGCACTGGCGTCTGGCAACGACTTCACCGAACTACCCGAGGGGCTGTCGTTCAACACCGCAACCGGTCAAATCACCGGGACACCAACCGATCACACCTTCCCCGACACGCGTTACATCATCACGGCCACCAACGACGGGGGCGACGACGAAATCACGGTTAACATCGTGGTCAACGACGTGACACCGTCTTCGCTTGTTTACACGCCAAGCACTCACACCCTG
>QXXW01000061.1:0-9637 GCA_009887255.1 Candidatus Poseidoniales archaeon
AAGAGGAACAATCCCGTGTCCTCACCGTACACTTCCAGCGACCCGGAGACCTCGGCGTTGCCGAAATTCTCAACCGTCACAACGGTGGAGGTTGAACTGTCCACGCCAAGGCTCAGCCGACCCGTATCGAAACCCACAGCAACAAGGGTGTTGCCGGGCCACGAGGGTTCAACCGTGTAGAGAATGCTGAAGTCCACTGCGACGTTGCTTCGAACCTGACTCACAGCCCGGAACGTGATGGGTGAAGAACCGGCTTGTGCTGAGTTGGGTACGGTGCACGACCATCCAAGTGCAGGCGAAGAAAGACCCGGCCCGAGGCTTACGGCCATGTCCAGTCCGCAATCTTGACCAATGGTGGAGACGGTGAAGGTGTCGGTTCCAGTGCCCGTGTTGGTAACGATGACACTGCCGAACACCACATCACCCGGTAGAGCGGAAACGTCCTCCTTGAGCACCGTAAGGTTGGCATTGGCAGTTACAGGAATGACCAGAAGAGTGGCATGATCCATCACCATCGAATCGGTCGTCGAAGAGACGGTCAGGGTGTAATTAACGCCAGAAACAGGTGCGCCGACGACGGATTCAATGATGTTGACGGCGAGGGCTCGACTGTTACCCGGAGCAAGGGTCATCGTTGTCGCAGAGAGGGTGGCATCAAACCATTGTCCTGAAGATTCGGTCGAGAGCGTGAGCACGAGCAGCTCTTCAACCGTCCCTGTGTTGGTCACGTCCAACGACCAGGTGGTGGCGTTGGTTGGGGTGGCGTACAACCGAGGTTGTGCGGTGGTGAGCAGCACGCCCCTCCTGTCCTCGATTTGCACGATAAATTCGTAAACCAATGTTAAGCCGTTGGCCGAGTAGGTGATGTTGGCTGGATGCGAACCTGCTACAACAGAGGCCGAGGCGTTGAAGGTGACGGTCACACCGACGTAGGCCGATGGCGTGAGCACGACCGACGGGTTAGATATCGACACCACAACGCCCGAGGGAATTCCGTTGATGCCTGCGGTCAAACTCAAGTTTTGGGTACCAGTGTTGCTCAAATTAAGCAAGAGTTGTTGCTCAGAGTTGGGTTGAACAACAACCCGAGAATCAAAGGGACCCGTTAACGAGCCTGAAGCCACGGCGCTGAGGGTAAGGTCAACTGAAGCGGTGTCCACCGTACCTGAGTGTTGAGTCGAGAACCCCTGAGTGTAGGTGCCAACAGCGTTGGCTTCTCCAGTGGTTCGAACCGTCCATATCCCAAAGGAATCGGAGGCCACCACGATGGCTGAAGCGGTCATCATGACGGTGTTGAGCAGTTCATGGTTGTCAACGGTCAAGACGAAGGTTGCTGGGTCACTTCCGTGGTTGAAGACGGTGACGTCATAGTTGAGCCCGTCAGCGGGGGCAAAGGCCGGCAGCGCACTTGGTGTGGTGAGTGTAAAGTTGACAAGCTCGTCGATCTGAACGATGAATTGCAATTCGCTGAGGACAGAGGTTTGCGTGCCGTTTTGGACGCTGGCTTGAAGCGTGAGTGGGCAGCGGTCCACGCTCGAAGTGGTGGTGCCAGGGACCACGTTCAGACTCACATTAACAACGGCGTTTGCGGCCAACCCGGTCGTGGACGCGTCCACCATTGAAGCGGTGCATGCTGTTGTGTTGCCCGTTTCCACCGACCACATGATGTCAAGCAGTTGGTTGCCAACATTGGTCACCTGAACTTGAGTTTGGACGTTGGTTCCCGGGAAAAAAGAAGCGTCCTGATCGAGGAAGGCCATGGCCAGTTCAGGCTCACCAAGAACTTCCACCACAAGGAGGGTCGAGGAGGTGACGTTGCCCCCTGTAGATCCAATGGTCAGGCGGTACCCGTAGAAATCCGGCGAGGCACCCGTTGGTACGTTGACGGTGAGGACCACGCTTTCGTTGCCTTGAGCGGGCACACCCGACAATTCATCGTCGTCCCACTGAAGGGACCAGCCCGCTGGAACGCCACCGCCCAATCCGAAGGCAGCAGGTTGCATGCCTTCCCATGGGTAGTACGACATACCACTGGTTTGGTTGAAGACGGTGTCGTCGGCGGCCTGTTCAAGGGCCAATTTTACGCTCGAAGCCAAGGTGGTTGTGGCGTTGCTTTCAACGCACACTTGCCCGGTGAGGGAGGAAAAAAGGACACAAGACGCCAAGTATGAACCGGCCAACGAAGGGTGACTTCCATCACTGGTGTAAAGATCGTAAAACAAATTGCCCGAAAGCGTAGGATCTGTTCCGTTGGCCTGCACGAGATCGTGAACGGTTTTGAAGGCAAGACCGACCGGTGCCATGTAAACATCAACGCCGGCATTGGTGATGTTCTGAGCATAGCGTGTGTAACCGTCGAGCAAGTTTGATTGCATGTTCGTGAAGTTGTCGTTGAAGGCGTTCATGCTGTCTCCGCTTCTGCGGCCCCAAGTCATGAAAAGGACCGGATCTGCGCCCTCATCAGCGATGGCTTCTGCCAACAGCACAGAGGCGTTTTTGCTCTCTTGCCATGTGCTTTCCGTCACCGGGAACGACGGGACTTGAGACTGGTCTTGAATCACCGCATAATCCCATGAGGAGGACCGAAGGCTGGTGTTCCATTGGTGACCGGACGTGTTGAGGTTGGTCCAGTGTTGAGGGAGGCGCAAACCTCCTCCGGTGTTGGCTTGGGTGGTGCCGTTGAATCCGTTGTTGTCCAACTGACCGTCCACCAGTTGGTGGAGAGTGTTTGCTGAAGTGTAGCTGTTTCCGTACATCAAAACCGAAACGGAAGGGGGTGATGTGGTGTTGCCTGAACCGTTCCCGGTTCCGTTGCCTGAAGTGCCGTTGTTGCCGGTTGAGCTGTTGGTCTGGTTGGCCCACCAACCGGAAAGGTCGGGTTCGACCTCAACATCGAGAATCAACGTATCGCTCACGGTCCCTAGGTTGTGAGCCAGGAACGGCAAATCCACGGATCCACCTGCCATCATTGGTACACGGTTTGAACCACTCACCGCCTCGATGGACGGTGCGTATGCTGGAGCAACCGAGGCATGGACGGTAATGGTGGCAGAGCTTGTGCCACCGGACTCGGTCACGACCAAGTCAAACGATCCGTGATTGGCTACCGTGGCTCCTTCAGCTAAACGGAGGATGACGGTGGTGTTTTTCGACCATGTTGGAAAAACATTGCTAACGGTGTTGTCCACGGGGACAACTTCCCAGACGCTGTCGAGGTTGGCCTCATCAACCGTGAGGTTGAAACTCTTGATGCTTGAAGCGTTGTTGTTGACTTCAAGCGTGATGTTGAGGTTCTCACCCGGCGCCAAAACAGCGTGCTGCGGGGTGACGGTGAGGAGAATGGATTCTTGAGCAGACACAGGGGTGACCACCGGTGATGCGGCGGCCAGCATCATGAGAAGGACACAGACCAAGGCACGCGGTGTGCGGGTGGGCATGAGTCCACCAGCACGATGCTGTTCAAGAGACTTCGGGCCAGCCGAACTGAATGAAGAAGATTGGAAGGTCATGTTGCCCACCCAACCAAGCATTACAGCGCTGGGACCTTCAGTCATAAAGATGAAACCGTGCCCGGCAACGACCTCACGAAGGTCGACAAGAGGCACCTACAGGTCATAAAAAAGCCGGCGAATCCTTCATGGAGGGTCCCTCGGTCCCCGAACCATGACCACGTGGGTTCCAACCGCCTACCGCACGCACACTCTTGGCGAAATTCAGCGCCATGGCGAAGATTTGATCGACAGCGAGGTGACCGTCATCGGCTTCATGGAAGCCAATCGCGGGAAAGGCGCCATCTGTTTTGTTGACTTGCGCGACGGCACAGGAAAAACCCAAATCTTCCTCAAGGCCGACAACATTGGTGCGGAGGACCTCGATGCTGTGCAACGGATGACCCGAGAATCCACGCTTCAATTCAAAGGAACGGTGGCTCTCAAGCGACCACCCAAGGTGAAGGACGGCGAACCAACCCCTCCTCCCGCTTACGAAATCATCGCCACGGCGGTCGACATCATTGCTCGTGCTGAAGCACCGCTCCCATTGGGCGTCACCGACACGGTGAACGTGGAACTTGACACGCGGCTTGACAATCGATTTTTGGATTTGCGACGAGCGCATGTCAACGCCATGTTTCGACTTCGTGGAAAGGTCCTGCAGTTTGGCCGAGAACACTTGATCTCCGAGGGCCATGTCGAAACCCACACCCCAAAAATCGTCACCACCGCCACGGAAGGTGGAACCGATTTGTTCCCCATGCAGTACTTTGAGACACCAGCATACCTCAATCAATCGCCTCAGTTGTTCAAACAATTGTGCATGAGCGGAGGCCTCGAACGGGTGTTCGAAATCGGACCGGCCTTCCGAGCAGAAAAACACGACACGTACCGACATTTGAATGAATTTATTTCCTTCGACATCGAATGTTCTTGGTCCAACGACGACGACGTCATGGGCGTCTTGGAACGCATGCTTCACCACATCTGGAAATCCGTCGCCGAGGAAGAAGAATCTCAACGACTGGTGGCCACCATCAACGAGTTCCGCGCCACACAGAACGAGGAACCCATCGAAATCATCGTCCCTGAACTCCCGTTCCCCAGAGTGGAGTACTGCGACGCCATTCGGATCATCAAAGAAAAAGGAGGCACCATTGAATGGGGGGACGACATCGACGCAGAGAATTCTGATTTGCTTGCAGAAGATCTACCTCAGTTCTACTTTTTGCCTCGTTGGCCCATGTCCCTCAAGCCGTTCTACATCCACCATGTCGAAGGTGAAAACGGGAGCAACGGAAGGCAACTCTCCCGTGGGTTTGACCTGAATTTCGGCAGGGATGAAATGACCTCCGGTGGTCAGCGCGAACATCGCATTGACGTGCTCACAGACAACCTTAGGGCCATGGACCTCAACCCTGAGGAGTTCGAATTCTATGTCGCAGGATTCCGCCACGGTGTGCCGCCACACGCAGGTTGGGGCCTCGGTGTTGAGCGAATTCTCATGAAGTTGACCGGTGCGAAAAACGTCCGGGAAACCGTGCTCTTCCCCCGCGACAGAAAGCGGACTTGCCCTTGATTCAACCGAACAAGAGCACGTAACCCACCCCGAAGACAACAACGTCGCACACGGCGTGGGTGATGTAGGGCACCCAAATGCTTCGGTACTTCACATACAGCCAGCTGAAGGCAGCACCGCCAACAAAGAGTCCAAAACACGCCAAAAGGTTGGCTTCCCAAGCAAAACCGAGGAACCAAAGGGCAAAGAAGTGGTGGAGCACAAAAATGATTGCTGAGAGCGATACGGTGGCCCAACCAGGGCCAAACAAGACCTCCGCCTTCTCAACGATGAACCAGCGGAACACGTATTCTTCAAGCACAGAATTCCCTACCGTCCAAAACACGGCCGCTGCGATGTAGGTGCTTTTCACCGTCAAACCAAACGGCTCGAGTGTGGAACGGAACGTTGCACGGTCGACCCTGGTTTCGCCGACAAAGAACCACGCCAGGACCATGATTAAACTGAACACCACACCCACCGCAAAACCTGCTCCAAGTCCACCTTGGTTGGGTGGAGACCATGACAGCGGCTTCTTGTCGATGTAAATCAACCAGAACAACGGCAACCCCAGCATCCATATTTTTGAGGTCAGCCAAGCGATTTGACCAAGGAAACCCTCACCAGACCCAAAGGTAGCGAAAATTGAGACCGATGGAGCCAAACCAACGAGAATTAACGGAATCCACGGGCTGGTTTGCTGGTGTTCGGACATGTGGTTGTCTTCCTGCGGGTGGATACGCCAACCGATTCAAGAGGCCAATTCACCCCTTCCCTACAAAGTCCTTCTTCCGAAAACCGGTTCACAAGAGTGATAGAGTCGCCACTTGAGGAACCCACATGCCTGTTGACAGAATGCAATGGGGTGCAGAAATCTGGCAATTTGCAGACTTAACCATGCCAGACGATCCTTCACCGTTTCAGAAGGACGAAGGCGTTCCGTGCATCATGCTTCTGCACGGAGGGTTTTGGAAAGAGGAATATGGGCTGGACTTGATGCAACCCATCGCCCAAGACTTGGCTGAAGCCGGCATCGCATCGTGGAACGTCGAATACAAACGGTGGTCAAAAGGAGACGAGGGTGTGTGGATGGACACCTTGTCTGATGTTCTTCGAGCATGGGGTCAATTGGCTCTTTTGCCAGGTGTGGACATCGCGCGCTCCATGGTGATGGGCCATTCTGCCGGCGGCCAATTGGCGCTGTTGCTGGCTGCAAAGGCAGACCGGAAACCGTGGTTGGCGATTGCCCAAGCCCCGCTGACCGACTTGGTGGGAGCGGACCGTGCGGGTCTTTCCGATGAAGGAGACGCCGTTCGTCGGTGGATCGGTTGCGCACCTGAAGACGACGCCGAACGCTGGAGTCGCCTCAATCCGGTCGACCATCCACCTCAAACCGGCGTACTGCTGTTCCACGGAGAGCGAGACGAGGACGTGCCTCTGCAGCAATCCGAGACGTACGCACGGGTCATGACCGCCAAGGGCGCTGACGTGCAAAAGGTCTGGTTGCCTGGAAACCACTACGACATCATCGATGTGGCCTGTGATGACTGGTTGGTTCAGCTCGACGCCATCACCGACTGGCTTTGAGGGAATTCTCTCATCGGCGTACCCAGTCGGTCCATTTGAAGGCAAAACACCTCCAAGGTGTCGAAACCTTCAGTCGGCAGAAGCCTTGAGGTGCATTCACCGTTGCTTCCCATCCTCACCACCGACACCCAAGAGGCTATGAAAGACCCGCATGTGGGGCGTCTATGGACCTGCTCGGCAACGATTTTCCCTACACATCTCATGCTCTGCGTGGGAAGCATGCCTTGGTGTGCGGAGCCAGCCAAGGAATCGGTGAAGCAACGGCCAAGACGCTGGCAAAAGCCGGTGCCAACGTCACCGTTTGCGCACGAAATGAAGCGGCCCTCAACGCCCTTTTGTCGTCCCTTCAAGAACTCGGCGATGGTTCGCACCACGTCATGGTTCTCGACCTTGAAGACACCATCGCCGTGCAACATGCTGCAGAAGAATTGCTCAACGAGCGAGGACCGGTCCACGTGTTGATCAACAACGCCGGCGGTCCTCCCGGCGGACCCCTGTTGAGCAACGATGTGAGCGATTTTGAAGCACCGTTCCGCCGTCACCTCCATGCAGCCCACACCCTTGTCCAAGCCTTGGCTCCCTCCATGGAAACCGAAGGGTACGGTCGGATCGTGCAAATCATCTCAACCTCGGTAAAAGAACCGATTCCCAACATCGGCTTGTCAAACACCCTTCGCGGGGCCATGGCGTCTTGGGCAAAGAGCCTGTCACGTGAATTGGCACCGTGCATCACCATCAACAACGTCCTACCGGGCTTCACCAACACCTCAAGACTCGGTTCCCTTTCCAGCTCCATCCAAGCACGCACGGGTCAATCCGCAGAACACGTCCAACAAGGATGGTTGAACCAAGTGCCCATTGGACGACTCATTGACCCGCTTGAAACCGCGTGTGCCATCACCTACTTGGCGCTCCCTGCTGCGGGGGGTATACGGGGCATTAGCCTCGCTGTGGACGGCGGGCGACTTCGCTCCATCTGAGGGGATTGCATGGACAACGAAGTCAGCCCGGAACAAGCCAGCATGGTCCTGAACATGCTCACCAGCGGGGCCTCAATGGACACCATCAACACACCGCTGGCCCTTCGTCTCATCGGTTTGGCCCAAGAATTGAACCAAGACGATCTCGCCCAACGGTTGCTGGACCATGCCATGGACGCTGCAAAGGACGAAAGTGAGCGCTCATGGGCCCGATTTGAGGGCTTGAAAATGTCGGATTCACAACTCCCCTCCTTTGAGCGTCTTGCAGAAGACTTGGCATCGGGGGATGGCATGGCCGATTTGGACGCCGCCGTTCATCACCACATGGCCTTAATGCACCTTGCAGAGGACCAGCTGGCCGAAGCTCGAGCCATGATCCAACGTTCCGTTGCCCTTCGTGAGGTGGCCAACGACCGAGAAGGCATCACCTACGGCCTCGCCGTCCTTGTGGCCGTGGCCAAACGTCAACATGACATGGACACAGCCATCGCCGCTGGAACACAGCGAATCGAATTGCTGACAAGCCTCAACAAGCACCGTTCGAAGATGGAGGCGCTTGCAGATTTGGCTCATGCCCAGGCCACCATCGGGGAATTCAGCGTCGCAGGAAACTTGTTCGAGGAATCCCTGGAATTGGCCAAGGAATTGGAGAGCCTGTCCGGACAACTCGTGGCGCGATGGGGCCTTGCTGATTTGGCAGAGATCGCAGAAGATTACCAAACAGCAATGCTGGTCTTGTCGGACTGTCTTCACGCCTTCATGGCTGAAAACCAACCCACTCCTGCCGCAGTTCGCCAACGGATTCAAGACCTTACGGCCCTGAAGGGCAACGGACGAACCGGGGACGCTTGACAGCGCACGAGTTATGAGATGGGCGACCTTGGAAAGGCTGGGTGAAGGAATGGAACACGACATTTTTTTCTCCATCTCTCAAACCCCAGACCACATCGGTCATGTTCCCAGTGAACAGGAGATGTTTCGGAATTTCTTCCAGCAACTGGAGTGCGCAGACCGTCTCGGATTCGGCGTGGGATGGATTGCACAAGCCCACTTGTCAACGGAAACCCAGAAATCCAACACGCAACCCGTTGTACCCCATTGGCAAGGCGAAGTCGGGCTGTGCACGGACTTCCCACAACTGGCAAGTGAAGCCTTTCGACGAACATCCAACATCGAGATTGGTTCAGCTGTTGTGTCCATCCTGGCATCCGGTGGACCAATCGCCCAAGCCGAACGGATGGCCAACGTCTTGATGCTCCATGGACTTGACCCGGACGAAAAGCGCCGACTGCACGTCGGATTTTCCGCAGGACGGTTTGAATTCATGGCGCGCCCTTACGGCATCGTCCCCCGCAATGCGATTGAGGAGGCCGCTTGGCCGGCGCTCCGAGGCCAAATTTTCCTTGAGGCGGCCGAAATTTTCCTTCGATTGTTGAGAGGTGATGTGGTCAACAGCGACGAGGTGCGAACCACCGTCCTCACCAGAGACAACTTCAGGTCCGACGAAGACTGGCAGACCGTACAAGAGGCAACCATGGAATTTGAAGCGTTGGAAGCGCCCCCGGAAGCCGTCCACATCCCCAATCGATACGTCTTTGAGGACCTACAAATCGTCCCGAAAACGTTCAATCGCTCGTTGCTCAACCTTGTGGCTGGCACACACGATCCGAAGGCACAAACGTTCGTGAACACCATTCTTCCAGTGAGTGTGTTCAACCTCTCCATCACCTCGCCTGAAGTGATCGATGCCACACACCTGCGAATGAAGGATGCCTATCACGCACAAGGCGGTGAATGGACACGAGCGCACATGCCAAGAACGAGTTTCGTGTTTGTGAACGCTGAGGACGGTCTCTCCCCAGAAGAACAGTCACAAGCGGCACACAAGGAAGCTGAACGTGCCCTAGGAGCGTATTGGAACGCCCTTGAAGGAACCATTGACCCCGACAAAGTCAACCGAGCAGCGAACAACGCTCTCATCGGCAACCCGGCTGAGGTGGCTCAACAAATGGTTGAACGGT
>QXXW01000062.1:0-10797 GCA_009887255.1 Candidatus Poseidoniales archaeon
GCGACACCGATTTTACTGGCCCCACCTGGACCATTGAAGACCTTCCTGCTGGCACATGGACCGTCACCATGACCGCCATCGACGACGATGGAGAAACGAAGGAAACCACGGTTACATTCACGGTGAACGCTCGACCGGCTGAAGGCATCTTCGAAAGCATCTCCGCCACCTTTGGAGCCACCACCACCACGGTCATCTTCGTCCTTGGATTCGTGATCGTTGGCCTCGTGGCCTTCCTTATGTTCACAAGAGGAAGCGGATCATCAAAGGACGAGATGTTCGAGATGCTGGCCCCCTCTAACTTCGACCCCATGACCACCGCTGGCCAACAGGGCTATGCAAGCCAACCTGCACCTGCACCAGCCCCTGCACCTGCTCCGCCTCAACCGACTTTTGCCAGCGGCCCACCGCTGCCGGCCACTGGATTGCCTGCAGGATGGACAATGGAACAATGGCAACACTACGGTCAACAATGGCTGGACACACAAGCCCCCGCTGCTCCTGCTTCCCTCTACGCCGAACCTGCTGCCCCTGCTTACGCCCAACAACCGGTTCAGCCCGTGCAGTCCGTCCAACCGGTCCAACAACCGCAAGCGAGCCCCGCCTCGCCCCAACCTCAACAAAGCACACAGGCCCCTGCATCGGCTGAACTCCAATCGCTTTTGGATGACCTGGATTTTTGAGGTGAGCACGTGGGGAGTTTGTGGCAGTTTTTCGGATTACCGGACCCAGAAGCACCCACTCCTCGCCAGCCACGTCCGGTAACGAGTTCTGAGCCAGCCGTGCTCGAACGCACTGCTGCGCCGGTTCCAGAAGCTGAACACGTGACGTTTGAACCCGTCAACAACAACGCAAGGGTGGGTTCGTCTTCGTTCCGAGCACCACCCGAGAATTGGGAGGGGCCCACCACACCCGATGGCGAGCCTTTCCATGATCTGGGCATTTCTCGAACACGGCCACCCCAACGAGCCAACATCGCTTTGCGCTACGTGGTGCCCGATGAGATGAAGCGAATTCACACCTCTCCTGTACTTCAACGCGTGCTTGAAGGCGACACCGTCATCGTGGACTTGCGTCCTCTCGTCCACATGGAAAGCCACCAGATGGCATGCCGAAGAGAATTGAAGCATGCTTGTGACAACGCACGAATCAATGCCTTTGCCTTGGACGCTGAAGACAAACTCCTGATGTTGCCGGGCGTCGCCACCGTCGTGGACACCCAAAAACACCGTTTGGGCCTTCAACCGTTGTTGTGATCACAACGCTGCGTTCAACACTTCGAGCGATTCCAACGCCCCCCGAGCCAGGCCAAGTACCACGCAGGCCTCACCGTCCACCAGGCGTGCATGTTCACCCATGGCGCCGTGAAGGTCGTATCCACCTGCTTTGCCTTTCCATGACCCCGACTGGAGAAGTTCATCCAGAACATCTGTCGGAAATTCTGGAAACGACACCGTGGCTGCCTCACACCAGAAGGTCCATGTTCCCATAGCGTGTACTCCAGTTGCCGTCCATACCTGATGACGACGTCCCTGCAGACGAACGAGCATTGAGGCTGCGTGAGCCATGTCGAGCGGTTTTCCGAGGCTCACCGACATGTCATCGGGGTCGGCAATCATCGTGTCCGCCACGACCACAACAACCCCATCTTGTCCAACGTGCACTGCGTCTGCTTTTCGACGACAAATCGTCAACACTTGATGATCAACCGTCCCGATGGGCGGTGTTTCGTCAACCCCATCAAGGCCTTCTTGGACGACGGTCTCAAAACGATCGGAGAGCATCACCATTCGTCGCTGAGAATTCGATGCCAAGCAAAGGCGCATAAGGCGACGAAAACTCACACGGGTCATGACCGTTCTCGTGGTTTTGAGGGGTGAGGTTGAAGAATCGCGACGAACACCGTGGAGCGAGGGCGCACCATGGCAACGATTGAACGCATTCCGACTCACATTGAAGGATTGGATGAAAGCATGGAAGGAGGCATTCCCCAAGGACACATCGCCATTGTCGCTGGTGCCTCGGGAGCCATGAAATCCAGCATGACCTTTTCGATGCTCTACAACGCCGTGCTTTATGGTGAAACCAGTGGCATTTACGTCACCTTGGAACAAGGGAAGGATTCCCTTCGCTCCCACATGGCCAACATGGGCATGAACGTTGACGACCCCCGTGTTCGAAACCGAATCGCCATCATCGACCTTTCCGACCTTCGTGTCCAACTCGATGAACAAGGGATGAACAACCGCGTTGACTGGATGGGACAACTCATCAAGCAATTGACCTCATATCGCCAATCAATCGGCTTTGAGATTCTCGTCTTCGACTCCCTTGGAGCCTTCTTCACCCTGACCAAAATGGAAAACCCACGGGATGAAATTTTCAGATTGTTTGAGGCCGTGCGACGGTTGGAGCTCACATCGTTCTTCATTTGCGAGATGACCGGCGTTGACAACAAACAATTTGGTGAATACGGGGTTGAAGATTACCTCTCAGACAGCGTGGTTCACTTGGTGATGGAGCGATCCGAGGACGAAGTGAAACGGAAAATTGGCATCGTTAAAATGCGGCACACTCGCCACTCTTTGGGTTACAAACCCTTCAACTGGAAGGAAGAGGAACAGCGATTCACGATTCTGTGATGCTCACTCTACGGTCACGGACTTGGCCAGATTTCGAGGACGGTCAACATCGCAACCCAATTTGATGGCGGTTCGATAAGCAAGAAGCTGAAGCGGCAAGACCGTGAGCAAGGGTGTCAACTGAGGGTGAACCGCTGGGACGCCAATGGAAACATCCCCTTCCTGCTCAATGGGGTCTCCTTTCTCGTGAATGAGAATGATACGAGCACCCCGTGCTCGGCATTCGTGGATGGCAGAGAGGGTTTTGTCCTTCACATGGTCATTGGGCGCCACAATGACCACTGGGCTGCCCTCTTCCAGCAAGGCGATGGGGCCGTGCTTCATTTCGCCTGCGGGGTAGGCCAGGCAGGGAATGTAAGCGATTTCCATGAGCTTGAGAGCCCCTTCTTTCGCCACGGGTGCAGAGAGGCCCCGGCCGAGGAAAAGAACGGATTTGGCATTGGCCACCAATTCCACCGCTTCGTCAATGGGACCGACATCGTCAAAATACGCTTCCATAAGGTGAGGGGTTTGTTGAAGTCCCTCCATGATGGCCCGCCCTTCGGACCTGGACAAGTTCCCAGTACGTCCAATTTGGGTGGCGAAGATGGTCAATGCCGCCACCATGTTGGTGAAGGCTTTGGTGGAGGCCACCGATTGTTCGGGACCCGAGTGAATGTACACGCCCTGACCGCAAAGTCGTGCGATGGTGGAGCCAACCACGTTGACCACTCCGAAGGCTTGGCCTCCCTTTAGTTGAATTTCTCGAATAGCGGCGATGGTGTCTGCAGTTTCACCGGATTGTGAAACGGCAAGATGGAGAGCCTTGGGATTGATCACAGGATCGTTGCTTCGAAATTCACTCGAAATGTTGGCGATGGCAGGAAGGCGGGCCATGGACTCGATGAGCATCTTGCCGATCTCTGCGGCATGATAAGCCGTACCGCATCCCAGCAACCCCACATAAGGGGTTTGAACCATCACATCGTTGGTGAGCCGCATACCTCCGAGACGCCCACGGCCAAGGGTTCGCTCAACACGCCCCGCAATGCAGTGGCGAAGCGCATCAGGTTGCTCGTAGATTTCTTTGTGCATGAAGTGAGGTGAGTCACCGAGTTCAGATTCACCCCAATTTTGGTCAAGAACCGTCACGTTGGCTTCCACATGCTGCCCGGTGAGGCGGCTCAGATCCACGCCTTCTTTTGTAACCGTGGCCATGTCACCGTCTTCGAGGTATATGACGCGATTGGTGTGATCTGCAAGCGCATGGGGGTCACTGGAGATGAACATCTCGCCGTCCCCTTTCCCCAGGATCAGTGGAGAACCGTGACGTGCGCAAACCAGCAGATCGTGAGACGTGAAGAGAATGCAAAGGCCCCAGGTCCCTCTCACACGAGACAGCACGTTTGCAACGGCATCTTGAGGGGTTCGTCCTTCCTTCAAGGCCAGCGCAATGTGGTGGGCGAGGACCTCGGAATCGGTTTCGCCGCTGCATGTGATGCCAGAGGCACTCAATTGGGCCTTCAATTGTCGAAAATTTTCGATGATGCCGTTGTGAACCAAATGGACCTCTCCATCGAAGGAGGCGTGTGGATGGGTGTTGGCCTCGGTTACCCCTCCGTGCGTGGCCCAGCGGGTGTGAGCGATACCAACGGTGGCTTTGTGAGAAGAAGGCAACACCGTCTGAAGGTTGCCAACTTTTCCAACCGCCCGAAGAAGTTCAACCGTGCCGTTGTGCTTCAGCCCAAGGCCTGTGGAGTCGTAGCCCCGATACTCCAAACGACGCAAACCTTCAACCAACAGCGGCATGGCGCTTTGATGTCCAACGTAACCAAAGATACCGCACATGTTCATTCCTCAGAGGTCAATGGTGGTGCTGCACACAGGGCACGGTAACCGTTTGAGCATCAAGTCCTTGACGCCGAAGGTCGCTTGACACTGAGGGCAGACGGCCTGCCGTTTCAAGTCCGGAAGGGGAAGATTGCCCGGCACAGAAAGTGGAGGACCATCGGGGAGAGTGAGGCTTTCAGGAACGGGAAGAGGTGGTAAGTTCGCAGGCAAAGGCAAGGTCTCAGGGAGTGGAGCAGCCCCAAGAGGCGGCAATGAGCCTGAAGCAATGGCCCCTCGCAACTTCTCGGTCATTTCACGTTGCTGTTTCCGGCGCATTCGTCGTTCGAGACGGGCGTTCCCCTCGCCCTCCTCGACTTTTTGTTCAAGGGTTTGTGCAAGGGTCATTTCATTATCGGTTGTCTCTGGAGTCGAAGAGATGACGAGTTCCTCGTCTTCTTCCTCAACCACCGTAAGCAATGGACCCTGATCCGTCTCAGGAGCAATCATCAGCTCCACACCGTCTTCATCTTCACTGTCGGATGCTTGCATTGCAGCAATCAATTCCTCGGATTCGTTTCGACCGCGACGCAAGAGGACGACCACAATACCCAGGAACAGCATCAGCCCAACACCCGCTCCACCCAAGAGTGTCAAGGCTTGGTTGCGGTTTGACACGGGGAGATAGTTCACGAGTGTGTCAAGGAATCCATCATCGGTTTCTTGATCGTCCGGTGGGTTACCGCCAACCTGCACAAGGCTTTCACTGCCGGTGGACGACAGCGAGAGGACAACCATGTCGGGGCCCAATCGAGCAGCATGGATCATCCCGTTTGCGGTCACAAAATTGGACAATCCAGTGACGTGCTCTCCTTCGCTGGACATCACCAATCCAACCCGAGTCACTGGTCCAAGGGGCGTGATTTCATCGTGGAATAGAAACATACCGTCGGGCATGTTGACGATTTGAAGATTGGCGGCTCCAGGGGCTGCCAATCCGTTGGGGTTTTGTACAGACCAGACAGAATTGGTGTTCACTGAGCGAACCGTAGCGGCTTTTCCGCCCCCTTCAATCCAAGCGCCAAAGAGGTGGTCTTGCTCGTCCTTGACCACGACATCAAGGACAGGTGATGAAGCATCGTCGCCAACCGAAGATTGGAAACTCCAAGACGACTCTCCGAACGGTCCGTGAGTGTACATCAACCCAACCCGCTCAATTCCGGTCACGTCCGACCGGTATTCTTGGTAGAGTATGTGGAGGAATTCATCTCCCAAAGCCATGGCCAACGGTTGAGCATCTTCCGACCGAATGTCCACATCGCTGAGCACAGTAATGGCGTTGCCCCAGGAAGTTCCACGGTCTGGCGTGGACGAGGAAAGCACGAACACGGAGGTGATGTCTTGCCATGATCCTCCTGTTGATCGATCTCGATGGTAGCCTGCAAGGACGATGGTTCCATCGTTTTGGTCAAGGGACAATCCAAAGTAACCACCCTCAGAGAGTTTGAGGGCCGTCATGTGGTAGTGTTTCGGCGTTGTTTTTCCTGAGGCGGTAATCGACGACATTGCAACGTCCGTGAGGTAGTAGCCTTCGGGGCTCAGTGCGCGGCGTGTCCACGACATGTGAACAAGCCCGTCGTCCCGCTGAAGTGTTGCCAGTTCACCACCCCAATTTTCCTCAACGAGGGTTTCACCCAGCACGGCCAGTTGGTTGCTGACCGTACGTGCATACAACTCACCGTCTCGTGTTGTGAACATCAGGCCTCCGCCGTCAACTCCCACCCAATCAACCACCGTTTCATCAGTGGCGATGGGAAGAGGGAAGGTGGCCCCAATTTCGTAGTTCGTTACCGTGACGTTGAAGCGGGCTTGATTGTGTTCAATTTCCACACCCGAGCCGCTAAGAACAGCTCGGTAGGTCACTGAACCAGATTGGTTGCTGACGTCCGCAAACCGTACGATTTGATAGCCAGAGGAGGTTTGAGAACCTTGGATGCTGCTGATGGTCTTCTCATCGATGCGCTGGAAACCAAAGCCATCGTTTCGCTCGAGTCCGATGTTCAAGTTGCTGGCTGCAGATTGTCCAAGGTTGTCAAGCCGAAGAACGATGTTGAACGGTTGTCCCGGGGCAGGTATGCTGGGATCGGCCCTCGCTGCTCCGGGTAAGAACCGAAGCATTGGCTCAACGGGGCGTTCATCTACGGTGAAGGAGAAGGTGTAGGTGTTGTCAGAAGTGTCGGGGTCGCTGTACTGTTGATTGGGATCAATTGAGAGGGTGACATCGTGGGTTCCTGGTTCGGTTGCCCACCAAAACAGGTTGGCTCGAACGGTTTCTCCTTGAACGAGTTCGTTCAATTTACCCTCTGAAGGGAAGGTGGGTGACGATTCACCCGGCCCGTCGACCCGAAGGTACACCTCTCCAGCATCAAGGTCGCCGGTGTTGCGAATCTCAAAACCGATTTGGAGAACGGTGCCAGCCACCGCGCTGCTCACACCCACGCCCCCGTCGAGGACATCAACCGTTCCCGTGAACGCAAAGTTCGGAGCGGCGGGGAGATTGTCAATTTGGTACGTTCGTCGGATCGGTTCGCTCATGTCGCCGCTCGTGTTTACAAAGCGGACGCTGATTCGGCGATTGCCGTCTTCAACAGAAGTGGAGTCCCATGAAAACGACCATGGTTGCTCGCCCTCCAATTCCGGGTCGAGGTTGTCCCCTAGAATCCAATCCCCGTTGTCGATCTTGTATTCCAAGCGCTCAGGTTCTGAACCGATGGCGGTGCCTTCAATGTTCACAGTGCCCACCAAAGCGGTGCCCAGCGGAGGCGATGTGATGGTTGCTGTCAACTGAGAAAGATAGATGACCCTCAAATCAACGCTCGATGTCTCGCCCTGGGCCGTGACACCTCGAGCCATGACCAACGTGTACTGCTCGTCTTGGGCGATCCAATCGTTGTCAATGGTGATGTCGGTGTACCATTGGTCAACGGTGCCGTCGGCCTCAATCCAGTCGACGAGGACGGTTGTTTCTCCGACATCGTCAACCTGTTCCATTTTGACCTGAATCTCTTGGTAATCGTTGACGGTTGCATCGGTTGATCCTTGCACACCAAGAACATCTCCAGAGAGGTAAAGACTGCCGTTTGAAACCGAAGTAATGGTGACATCAAAACCAAAATCATCGTCGCCGGGAGGCGGGTCAATGATGACGCCCCCTGAATCTTCCAGCGGTGTGCATACTCGGTTCAAGACGCGGTCCAGAGCGCATGAAGCATCCACCAAGCCAAAGCCCCATTCGTCGTTCCAACGGTCTGAGACACTGGGTTCAGACGCTGAGCCCCTTTGTTCAGAGGTGTTGCGTAGAATGTCGCGGATTTCGAGGGGATCGAGGGTGTCATCGGCCTGGAGGAGGACGGCGACGATGCCGGAAACAACCGGCGTCGCCATGCTGGTACCGGATTTCGACTCGTAGTCATTGTCAGCAAGCGGTCGTTCCGGCTGCCCGGGAATGCTGGGGCCAGTCGCAGCGCTTGCGGACATGATGTTCGAACCAAATGCTGTGATATCGGGTTTCAATTCATCCCATTCATCGTCATCGTCATCGTCAAGGCGAGGGCCGGTGTTGGAGAAGTCGGACATGATGTCATCGGTTCTGTTGACCGAGTTGCGATCGTCAACCGAGCCAATGGCGATGGATTTGTCGGCACTGGCGGGCGAAGGGACCCGATTGGTCCCGTCGTTGCCCATCGCAACCACGCACGCAATACCAGCGTCGGTTGCATCGTTGACCAGGCGAGCATCTGCTCCAGAGCCGTTGTCGCCTTGGTCACCAGGGTTGAGCGGGGAACTAAAGGAACCAAACGACATGGAAGCAACCTGAATGCCTCTGCTGGAAGCGTTGTTTCCCCAATCCGTGTTGACGTTGTTGATCATCCATTGGATGCCGTTGATGGAATATTGGGAGTTCGTCCCACCGGTGTCGGTGAGAACCTTGATGTCGACGAGATAAGCACCCATGCCGGTTCCTGCATGAAGGCGGTCGGCACCTCCGGTCCCCAGAGCCGTCGCAGCAACGTGGGTGCCGTGGCCTTGACCGTCATCGGGGTCTGTCGTTCCATCCGGGTTGGAAGCAGAGGATGTGGCATCATATCCGGCGACCCATTTTTGGTCGTTGTAACTCGTTGCGTCGCTGTCGGGTTCGTCATCGACATCGTCAAAATCATTGAGGGAACGGTGTTCGTTGTCCACCCCGGTGTCAAGCACGGCGATGACGACCCCTTCACCATAATATCCACGCTCGTAGGTGCTGGCTGAGTACACGTCGGAGGCCATCGCCCTGCTGGCTTGTGAGGCAACGCCGTTTGAGGGCACCATGACGTTTTGATTTTCGATAACAACAACCCCTTCGAGGCGATAAATGTCCATCAGGGCACTGACGGGCACTTTATCGACGACGACAGCGTTTAACGAGTCCAAGACACTAAACCATGCACCGAAGTCTTCTCCAACCCATCCGTGGTTTTCAAGCGTGATACGAAGTTGTTGGACGTCCTCATCGGTTGGGTACCACGCATAGTCCACGACGATGGCCACGGTTAACCGCCCGTCAGGACCGGCCATGGCGGTTGGAGAATCGGAGGGAGAACCTGCCAGCACGCGCTGCAATCGGTCGTCCATGCCGTTCCAGTCAAGATCGGGGCCGTAACTCAACCACCATTGTTCGGATTCCTCCGTCGGGCGATTGCCGATGTCGATGATCCGGGTTGGACGCTCACACATCGAATCACCGCACATCAATGGGGGCAATCCTTCCACATGGATGGGAGGCGCCCACTGATCGACGGCCGTGGAGGACTCCGGAAGCGAGCTTGCTTGGGCGAGGGTCAACCCGCTGAGGCTTGCGCCAAGAAACAACACCACGAGCATCCAAGCGCTTCGATGAAGTCGTGAAGGCGTGGGGTTCAACATGCTCATCGCCTCCTTTGCCTTGAGCAAGGTCCGCCACCCTTTGAGATTATCCTCTCACGGTGCCGCAATTGACTCACACACGCTGCTCAAGGCGTGGGCCATTCAAGATGTCCGGCGTCGGCTGAGCATTGCAAATACGGGCCGGTTTTTCGTTCAACGACTCCAAGCGGGGCACCGCATGTTGGACATGAGGCGACGTGGGCGATGTGTTCCATCCATGCCAGCCGAGTGTCGGGTTCATCACCGTCGCTTCTGAGGTTGGCCATGGCACCACGAACGGGCTTTGGAACCGACAACCCCATCGCAGTCCAGGGGTCTTCTATCGTTGTGAGGTCCACCATCTTGGATTTCACCTGTTGCAAGCGCCGAGCGACGTCCGTACTTGTTGACGGCCCTCCATCGACGACACCCAGTTCGTATGGACCGCCCTTTGCGACCAATGGCAAGGCAAAATACGCTGCAACAAACCCTCCAATGTGGGCCATGTGCCCCACACCACTTGACACCCCGGAGTCCATTACGCTCAAGGCACGAACAAGTTCCAAACCAAAATACAACAAGGCGATGAAGACCACTGGCCAAGGGCGAATGAGAATGAGTGGGAACGGAATTTCGTCCTTTGGCCATCCTGATAAATACGCCCCCAGCAGGCCAAATGCTGCCCCTGATGCACCCAGTGCTGGAATGTCTGAACCGCTGTTGAACAGCGCCCACGTGAGCGATCCACCGATGAGGCCGATGAGGTACACAGCAGCGTATCTCCCACGACCCAAACGTTGCTCAAGAGGGACCCCCACCAGGGCCAGAATGATGACGTTCCCCAGCACGTGCATCAAATCGTTTTGAGCATGCAAAAATCCAGCGCTTACCATGGTGTGAACAAAACCAAGGTCAAAGGCTCGACTCGGCACCAACACGGCATCGTACCACACCCAAATCTCAACCGCACCCCACGAGTAAAGCAACGCCCAAAAGACCTGTACGACTGAACCGAGCAACACGCTCACGGTCAAGCCCATGGCGATGGAGGTTGAAGTCCGCCAAGCGTACAGCAAGGGCCCGAGAACCACTGACAGCCAAAGCAACGCCACCCCCCATTCCGTCACGGAAAACACGGAGGCAGCGTAGGCCATGGAGGGATGTAAGCGGTGGTCGCATTTGAAGCCCCTCATGGTCAAGGCCGCAGGAGGGTTCATTCACACCTCAACCTTCGCACATCCATGGCCAACCCCCTCCTTGATGTGGACAGCATCACGGTCCGGCGGGGCATGAGCACGGTTCTCGACAACCTGTCCATTCATCTTGAAAAGGGTGAAACCATGGCCTTGATTGGGCGCAACGGTTCAGGGAAATCCACATTATTGGAAGCCTGTGCGAGACTTCT
>QXXW01000063.1:0-1886 GCA_009887255.1 Candidatus Poseidoniales archaeon
GCGCGAGGTATCGAGTTGGTAGTCCTGTTGTGCAGCTTCCATCACAGCGGCCAGGCCTTCCACATGACCGTGCCCGTAAACGTTGTTTTGGCGATTCTTCGGTATGGCGTCCTCCACACATGGTTCGTTGGAAGCCATGTAGTGACATTGGCGATACGTTGCGGTTTCCTGAAGGATGTTGCGAACGTCGAACGGAGACAAGTCGGGGTTGGCTTGGAGCATCAAGGCCACTGTGCCAGCCACGCCGGGTGTGGCCATGCTCGTTCCGCTGAAGGCCACGTAACCGTCACCGCTGTTGTGGGCCACCGACATCACATCGGAGCCAACAAATGCGACATTGGGTTTGACACGCCCTTCTTCCGTGGGTCCTTGACTGCTGTAGACGGCGATGCTGGTGTCCTTGTCAAGAGCCCCGACAGTGATCACGTCTTCCGCAGAGCCTGGCGTGCCGATTTGAGCGGAAGCGAAACTGTTGCCCGCTGCAATCAGCATGGTGATGCCAGCACGGGTCATTTCGTTGGACATGCGGTTGACGCTGTCCTCTTCCGAAGATGTCCATTCAATCGCCCCAGGGCCGCCTAGACTCATCGAAGCCGCACGGATGTTGAATTCGTATCGGTAATCGACCGTCCATTGCATGCCGGCCATCACCACAGCAAAGCTGCCTGAGCCACCGGCGTCGAGGACCTTCACACCGACCAAGTAGGCTCCGGGTGCCATGCCAGCGTGCTCGTAGCTCGGCGCACCCGTGCCTGCGACGGTGCCTGCGCAATGAGAGCCGTGACCTTGGTCATCGTAGGGGAACACCTCGGTTCCGTTGGTCTTCTCGGGATTGTTGACCGGGTCATAAAAGCCGATAATTTTGGGGTCGTTGGTGGAATTGTCATCGTCCATGTCGTCCAGGCCAGCGTGCATGCCGTCAATTCCCGTGTCGATGACCGCTACCGTCACGCCTGAACCGTCGTACCCGGTTTGTGCTTGAGCAATGTCAACCTCGTGGACGACTGCTGCGTCGCCATTTTGAACCTCAAGTAAACCGTCAAGCTCCAACATCACCACGCCCGGCAATGTGGTTGCTTCCCGAATCATGTCGTGAGGGAGTCGTCCAGCAACGGCGTCGATGAGCGGCAGGTCCCACGCATGGACATAACCCACTTCCCGCTCAAGCATCGCCACATCAGACGGCGTTGGTGTGTGGTCAAAGTCAACGATGATCGGAAGGGTGTTGTCAGCGTCCAAGAACAGCGGATGGTCGTTGAATTTCTCGACCATGTCACCGATTCCGTTTTGATTGACGTCAACAGTGGTCTCGACCCACCAGCCTTCTTCCGAGGGTTGTTCTGTTGGCTCGATGCTCACGGGCAAAGCGGCAGCCACCATGGGCAACAACATCAATCCAAGGCAAACGATGCTTACGGTCTTGTTCAACGTCATGGATTCACCAAATTAACCCAAACCTTGACAGGTTTTCAATCCATTGCCTCCTTGGCGGGTGGAACCAAGTCACAGACCCGCATTAAAAGTATTCTTCCGGCTGAAGAATTATAACATCAGCAGGTGTTAGAAAGGCGATTGCAATGCCAGCACCGAGGCGACCCGGCGTCATTCAACAACACACACCAGAGGATTCGGTTTACACCACGCCCGGAGCGTTGGTGGGTGGCTCAGCATCCCCATCCAGGCCAATCATCATGGGAGAGCCTGGAAACACCATTTCTAACCAAGACATGGACATGATGAAAATCTCTCAAACCGTGATGATGGGCTTTGGTTTCCTGACCATTTGGGGAGGAGTGTTCACAATTGCATTCGACACCGACGCCACGAATCAAAACATGCTGGTGGTCTTCATCGGCGGGCTCGCCTCGTTTTTAGCCACCATGGGC
>QXXW01000063.1:1896-9263 GCA_009887255.1 Candidatus Poseidoniales archaeon
GGCGTGATCGAAGCCCAGAGCCGGAAAAATGGCGGCCAACTGTATGATTTGCACAATTATTTCCTTGGCATAGCGTTCTTTTTCTCGACCATCGCCGCCATGTGGGGCGCACGCTACCTCATGGCACTTGCAACCGGTTCGTTCGACATGAGCCTGTTTGGCGAACCATCTGAGTACACCGATGCCGATTGGGCCCCAAACGCCAACGGTATCTACGCACAAACCTTGGCTGTCCTTGGCGTTACTGCATTGCATTTGAACATCCTCAATCGATACGAAGGTGAGAAGAGTTTCGGCTTTGGCGTGGCCACCTACGCCCCGATGGTGGTCCTGTTGGGTGGTGTAGGTCCGTGGATTCGCTGGTCGGGTGACATCGTGAGTTACGAGTTGGGCATCAGCATGTTGCTGTTGACCGTGGTGTCCATGGAAGTCGCCGTCCGCTCCAACCGTTCAATAAATTTCGCAGTCGTGGCGTTCTTGGCAGGGCTGATGCCGGTGGTCTACGAGTTGATCAACACCAACGCGCCTCCCAATGGGGAAGGTGGAGCCCTGTCCCTCATGGTCTTCATCATCGCCTTGCAAGGATACTATGCTTCACGACAAGACCTCAACAAAGAAGTCATGGAACGCGCATCAGCGTTCCTCATCGCCCAAGTGGTGCTGGTGATTTTACTCACAAGATTGGAGCCGTTGAACCTCGTTTTGGGACCCCTAAACGTGGCCAATGTTCCTGAACTCCAGCCTTACCTCTCAATCCCAGTGGCCTTGTGGTGTACGGTTTTGTTGGCCTATTTCCCCGCTGTGCTGATGAATCGCGTCCCGTGGATGCCCATTGGATTGGCAGTGGGCTTGTTTTTCCTTCCGTTTGAATCTTCAACCGTCCCCTGGTTGCTAACAGCGGCCATGATACCTTACATGGTGCTGGTATCCAAAGTCGCTCGAGCTTGGGTGGTCAACACGACGATGGTGATTGCCTCAGCAGCCTATGTGTTGACGGACTTCGCAGGATATTCTGCGGACTTGACCCAAGCCGAATCCTTTGGTGGCATGGGAGCGCACATCCTCATCCCATTGGTCCTCCTGGTCACGGCAGAATTGGGTCGACGGGAAGAACGCCTCCAAACCAGCACCTCGCTTGTGATGTTGACGTGTGTGTTGATGTCCCGTACGTTTTGGGATCCGGTGTGGTATGTCCCGTGGGCGTTTATCGGCTACATGTTGGCCGTGACTGTCTCAAAAGTCAACATCACGCCAAACCCCACCATTGAACAGCGAAATGACATCTCATATTCCCTGTTTTTCGCTTCAGCGGTGGCCATTTATTTCGCCGTTTCAGGGGGGCTGAACTACCCCACTGATGCGTTGCAGGAACAACTTCGCCCTGCCATGTACGGCTCCCAGTACTTGATGCTCAGCATCGTGTTCTACATCGTATCAAAGTACACCGTAAAGCACGAGATGAGCCTGTTTGGACTCGGCCAATCGGTTCTCATGAGCACCGGCCAAGCGCCCACTTACGACGCGGAAACCAACGCTTGGGTTGTTGAGGAAAAGAAGCCACAGGAATACGACGATGCCGATTGGTCACCGTTGGAGCGCACGAGCCTCATCACTGCGTTTGTGCTGTTTTCATTCTCTCTGTTCACCATAGAGCCTGAGCGTTTGATGAACGAATATTGGGTGGGCTTGATGGTCATCCCTGTGGCCATGTTGGTCAAAGACATCAACGACATGGAGGTCATTTCCTCTCGCACCCGTTCTTGGGGCGTGTACTATCTCTTGCTGATGTCGCTGCCTGTTGCTGCCATGCTTAATTGGGCCATTGAAGACGACGGAGGAACCACATCGGGCATTCTCCTTACATCGATTGCGCTCGACTTGATCATCATCAGCGGACCCCTCGCTGTGAACACCATCATCAACCGACGTGGCATCGATGAAGAGGCCCTCAAGAAGAGCGCTGACGTCGGGGCGTACATCGGACTCCTGTTGCTCTCAATGATGGACAGTTCAGGCGGATTGCTGTTCCTTACGCTCTCGACATTTGTGGTCATGAAGACACTTCAGCACAAGCATTACTTCGTCAGCATGCTCGTCCCAGTGGCCTACATGGTGCGGGGCAACAGCATCTTCAACAGCGAAACGGGCTTGTTCAGCGTGCTCATTGATGCGATGCCATCTGCTGTGGCTGAGATACTTCAGCATGATGAGGGACTCGGGGTCTTCGTAGGCTTCGCTGGCATGTTGGTCGCCCTTCACATGGTGCTAGCACTGGGCGTGATGTCAAGGGACAACCAGAACGATACCGACGTTTACACGTTGGTCGCCCTCGGTTGGCTTGGCCTGGCTTGTCTTTCAGTCATCCCCACCGGTGGGTGGCTTCCCGCCATCATCACCGTCATCGCCATGGTTTTTGCATGGTACCAAGACCGTGCCCAATACCTTCCACCCTTGCTGGGTGTCTTGTTCGTGTGCATGGCCATTGGATTCTACGTGTCCACAGACTCGGAAGGCTTTGGCGTCTGGAGCATCAGCGCTTTCCTTACCGGGCTGATCGGTAGCCTACTTCTTGGCTTGAACAATCAGGGCCTTCTCTTCAGAGGCGATATGGTCGGTGAGGGCGACCTGCGTCGACGCAAGGATGTCACGGAATTGTTGCTGCAAATTTCATCCATCGCCTACTTCCTCGGCTTTGACGCCACATACGGCATGGGACCGGTACTCGGTGCAGCAATGTACGCCAAAACGTCCATGGATTCCGGCAATGCCAACCAACTGATTCTTTTCCCGATATTGAGCAGTTTTGCCGCATACAACCTCCTCGCACAAACCGATGTAGGCGGTGAACAGATGCGAACCATGACCACCGGAGGCTTGTTGATTGCTCAAGGCGTGTTCATGTCCTTCATCACAAACCGAGAAGATTCCATCTATGACAGCGAGCGGTTTGATTGGCCCGATGATGATGAATTCTTTGGGTTCATGGACCGTTTGGGCCTCACGGGAACCCTGTACACCCTCATCGGTGCAGTGATGGCCATGAACAAGTATGACACATCCTACAGTTACCTCATCGCAACCTTGTACCTCATCGTGATCGGTGTCCAGGGGTTCAGCGAACAAACGCAATCAAAATGGCGTCGGGCCGTTGGTGGCTACGGCTCCATATTGACGGCAATGCTGTTTGCCAGCACCCTTGAACAGGCCATTTACCAAGGCATTGCCATTATCTTTGTTGGCATGATTGCACTCGGCTTTACCTTCCTGTACACCCAACGAACCGGTGTGGGCTCAGCGCAAGTCGTTGGCGATGGCGCTCAGCCCACCTCTTCACGTCAAGAAGTTGCAGACAGCAAGGCTGTGATTGAGGAAGGAGAGATTCCCGAACCGGTCAAGGCGACGGGGGTTCGAGCGAAGGCCACTCAACTCGCCGAGCACGAGAGCAAGGGCCGTCCTGCTGGTGCATCTTCAGCCAAACAAAGTTCGACGGCCACGGCATCAAGCCTTCCGGCGGCCAAACCTCGACCGACGCCCCGAGCGAAACCCAAACCCGCCCCAGATGCCAAGAAGCAGGTCCTGATGACAGAGAGTGGCCTGGGCGTTGAGTTGCCGAGTGGGACCTTGGACAACATTCTACGAGCCATTGAAGCGACACCGCACGATGGTTACATGCCCGTGTTGTCCTTTGCGTCCAACGGCCAAATCATGCTTAACTTTGAACAAAAGTGAACCCTTAGGAAGCAAGAACCCATAGGTGGGTGGAGCGAGGCCCTTCCCATGAGCGACGCTGGTCAACGCATGGTGTGGATTGATCTTGAGATGACCGGCCTGGATCTGGACAACGAATCCATCATTGAAATCGCCACCGTTGTCACGAACAGCAACCTTGAGGTGCTCGCCACGGGACCGAACTTAGCGGTAAAGGTCCCAGAATCCCTGTTGGAAGGCATGGACGAGTGGAACACCCGCCATCATCATGGAAGTGGCTTGGTTGACCGAATCCGCAATGAGGGCGTATCGGCTGAGGAAGCCGAACGACAAACGGTCGACTTTCTCAAGGCGTGGGTCGAACCAAAAACGGCCCCTTTGTGTGGCAACAGCATCTGGAACGACCGACAATTTTTGGCCAAGGAAATGCCGAAGGTTTTGGACATGTTGCACTACAGGATGGTCGACGTTTCAACCCTCAAGGATTTGCGACGTCGGTGGTTCCCAACGACGCCTCGCTTCAACAAAAAAGGCGCTCATCTCGCCCTTGATGACATCCTCGAATCCATCGGTGAATTGAAGCATTACAGAACGACGCTCTTCCGTCACAACGAATCTCGCCAGGACGGTTGACTCAAGTCCACGTTTTTGTGCAAGACCATGATTTGCGCCGTTACCGCCACGGCGATTTCCTCCGGTGAATCCGCTCCGATGTTCAATCCAATGGGACACACCACCTGATCGGTTAACGACGACCCGATGCCAGCATCATCGCAAGCGGCAACAAAGGCCTGCCATTTCGAACGGCTCCCGATGACACCGATTCGTGGCGCTTGAGTGCCGTCAAGTTGGCATTCTTCCGGCAAACGTTCGAGCAAGGCGAGCAAACGGGCCTGATCTTCGCTCCAGTCGTGACCGAGCAGCAACACGTCCGAATACTTCCTCAAGGTGTTGGCGTCGTGGCTTGAGAAAAAACCCGAAACGCTGTCGTCTGACCGAAGGACAGCATGAGGATAGAGGGCATCAGAGGCAAATTCGGAGCGCGTGTCGTGGACATCGTAGGTCCATCCCAATGCGTCCAGCGAGCGACTCAACGCCTCACCGCAATGGCCGCCGCCCATGATCAACACGTGTGGCATCGGCATCATCACCTCAATGGAAAGCGTCACTCGCCCTCCACAAAGGGAATCAAGCGGTGTGACTTCATAGCCCTTCGCACCCTTGTTGAGTCCAAAGGTGTGGAGTTCTGCGTGCGTTTGTGTGCCATCGGCAAGGAGGGTTTTGCAACGATTGAGAACCTTCATTTCCAATCCTGCACCACCAACGGTTCCGACCCATTCATGATGCTCGGAGGACATGGCCAAGCGAGCACCCGTTTTCCCCGGAACGCTCCCCGAGGTGTTGAGCACCGTCACCAACGCCACCTTGCGTTGCATGGAGAGTTGATTGACCACCCATTGCAAGACGGATGCGGTCATGGCTTGACGAGTGGGGGGGTGCTCATATCCCTTCTCATTCAGCCAAGTATTCCATCAACGCCGTGGCGTTCTTGACCAAGTGCTCGAGGTCCTCTGGCGTATCGATGTTCAGATGAAGCCATGGAGCATGGACCGGAACCCGTTCGAAGCGAACGATGTCCTTCAGCGGCGCATCCGATGGAGCACCGACCACCGCTTTCATCGCTTCTTGGTCGAGGGTCACAGGATGCCCCCCACGACCTTGGTGCTGTGGAGCAGCAGACGATGGACATTCGAGCAAACGATGAACGATGTCGGGCCTCCAACCCGGACGGTCGACTGGAGCCACAACGGCATGCCTTGGCCACCGGCCTCGCTCGCTGTAAGCGGCCTTGAGGGCCAATTGAAGGCTCCGAGTTCGCCCCAATTCCGGCCTTTGGTTGACCACGATGAGGGCTGACGGGGCTTCAGCCATCAACGCCATGGAGAGGTCGAAACGGGTGACGACGTAGACAGGGTGGCACCCTGATTGGTTCAATTGGTCAACGGCAATGGAGACGAGACTTCTGCCGTCCACCTCCACCAGGGGTTTGGGTTGACCAAGCCGCGTGCTTCCGCCTGCAGCCAACACCACACCGAATGGAGGCAACGCCATGATGAAGCCAAAACGACGGGACGCAAGATGTTTGTTCCTCTTGATATACCCTCAAACGCGAACCGGAGCATGGAGCCATGGACCTGCCCGCCGCAGTGGCCGGAAGCTGAAATCAACGCACATCAACGCAGCATGGGTTTGTTCAACGATGTGGTTCAACCAAACGACAGAATGTTTGTGGAAATGAACGGATTTGGCTTGCCTTGTGTGTTCATTCAATCGTCATCCAAACGCTGGTACAAATTGGAAACATACGTATCCTCTGTGACATATCACGATGAAGCCTGTGGATTCTACGGTGAACCTCGGTTTGAATTCAACATCATCGGTGGTCTTGAGGAGATGGCCGTTCGTCATGAAACCGATGCTTCTGCTCTTGTGTGCCTCCATCCGAGCCCTCAGCACCAAACGCTTCCACTCGGAGACCAATTGGTCTCCTTGACCTTGGCTTTGTTCAACGACAGAGCAACCGCCCTCCGAATCCCACTGCTGGCTCAGTTCATTGCCGCTGATCACCGTTTGCTCAGCGAAATATTTCAATTCAGCGTGGAAGGTGTCATTCGATACGATGACATTGAAGAAGTCACCATGAACAACACCCCGGTGTTCAGACATGAAGAGCAACCAGATTTTTACCATCTCAATCCTGAAGAACTCCACACGATGGACATGTGGGACTACGTCAGGGAAGACCATGAAGGATTGAGGTTGGATGATTGGTTCGAACAGGTTGACCGGACCTCAAGAGAACAGCGCAGACGTCCTGCCTGGCACCATGACCTCGACCAGATATGGAAACTTGAGGAACGCTTGTCCCGGCCCTGATCACAGGTCTTTGGTGATCTCGCGACCGATGATCATGCGTTGAACTTGGGACGAACCCTCGTAAATCTGCATCACTTTGGCACCTCGCATCAATCGAGCCACAGGGTATTCTTCCGAGTAACCGTAACCGCCGTACACTTGAACGGCGTCGGTGGCCACTTCCATGGCAACATCAGCAGCGAACCGCTTGGCGTGGGCGGCCGATTCGGTGTTTCGAATTCCTGCATCAAATTCTGCAGCGGATTTCCATGTCAACATGCGGGCCGCTTCGATGTTGGTTTTCATGTCAGCAAGCATGAACTGAATGGCTTGGTGCTGATGGAGCGGCTTGCCGAAGGTTTGCCGCTCATTGGCGTATTGGAGGGCGTGCTCGTAAGCCGATCGTGCCAAACCGGTTGCGTGAGCAGCGATGTTGGGTCGGCTCATGTCGAAGGCTTTCATGGCGTTCATCCATCCTCCGGATTCGCTGCCGCCGATGAGGTTCTCTTCGGGGATACGCACCTCATCAAACGTTAGAGAGCGTGTGTCGGAACAGCGTTGACCCATGTTGGTCTCTTTTTTGCCCAATTCAAAGCCGGGTGTACCCGCTTCCACCACAAAGCCAGACATCCCTCGATAGCCTGCGTTTGGGTCGGTTTTAGCAAGAATAAAGAAGAAATCTGCGTAGCCCGCACCCGTAATCCACATTTTTGAACCGTTCAGCACGTATTCATCACCGTCTT
>QXXW01000064.1:0-2565 GCA_009887255.1 Candidatus Poseidoniales archaeon
TTTGTTTTTACACAACTACAGTCAGGTGCTCTACCAACTGAGCTAAGCGAGGCAAACCTTCCCACCCGCCTCCACTACTTAACCCTCATCAACGCCAGCAGCGGCGTATTGAACCACCGAGGAGAGGTTCACCGAACCAGAATGTTCCCACGGATTGGGGAGGTGAGCATGGCTGTGTTGAGGAGGTCGGGAAACCGTGACCTTCGGCAGGGCTGGAAGGGTCGCGGTTATGTAGGTCAAAGGAAGGCTGGACTTCGGGGAGTAAACGGGATGGGACCTGGCAGCGCTTCGGGAACAAACAACGGCGGTTACGGTCGTAAGGACGCCGCCTTCGCTGACATGATTCAGGGACTGAAAAACGACGCCGTTCACCGAGGTGCCACCGCCCTCATGGACGACGAGGTTGGTTCAGTCAGCGTTCCTGACCCTCGAATCCTCATCGTCGGATGTGGCGGCTCTGGCAACAACACCCTCAACCGAATCACGCATTTGGGCGTGGAAGGGGCGGTCACGGTCGCCATCAACACCGACAAGCAACACCTCGACAACACGCGAGCCTTGCAAAAGCTGCTCGTTGGCCGTCACATCACCCGAGGCCTGGGTGCTGGAGGCGACCCGTCAACGGGGAGACGATGCGCAGAAGCCGGTCGTGAAATGATCAAACGCATCGTCACCGGCGCTGACCTCGTGTTCATCGCCTCTGGTTTGGGCGGCGGTTCAGGAACCGGTATTTGTCCAATCGTGGCTGAAGAAGCCAAGCAAGCCGGTGCTCTCGTGGTTGGCATTGTCACGACCCCGTTCCACGTTGAGCGTCGCCAGCGCATGTCTCGGGCCCTCGAGGGATTGGAATCCTTGCGTCGGTGTGCCGATGCCGTCCTGGTTCTCGACAACAACCGACTGTTGCATTTCGTCCCCAACTTGCCACTTGACGAAGCGTTCTCGATCATGGACCAGTTGGTCGCTGAGATCGTCAAAGGCATCGTGGAAACCATCACCCTGCCATCGCTCATCAACCTGGATTTTGCCGACATCCGCACCATCATGTCCAACGGTGGCGTGACCATGATGCTCTACGGTGAATCCGACCGCGGCCCAGAAGAAGTCGTTCATGAAGCGCTCAACCATCCGCTGTTGGACGTCGACATCGAAGGGGCCACAGGCGTGCTCATTCACGTGACTGGCGGCCCTTACATGACGCTTGAAGCCGCCAACCAAGTGGTGGATTTGTTGACCGCTCGGGTCAGTGAGAACGCCAACGTCATTTGGGGAGCGCGACAAGACGCTGGCTTTGGTGACACCATCAAGGTCATGGCCATCATCACGGGCGTTGGAGGCACCACCCTCAACGCCGCTCGCATGAAGCCTGATGCGTTGGGTGAAGCGCTCCGACTGACCAGACAACAACAACAAGAGCGCCAGCGCAACCTCGACTTCAATCGCTTTGAGTGAGCCTCGCCCTTCGCGAAGACCGCAGAAGAAGGCTTGAAATGGAAGGCGGTTCACGGATATACATGCGTGGAAAGGCCGTACTCGCCATCCTTCTCGCTGCCATGCTGTTCACGCCCGTTCAGGCTGACGGCGTGACCGCACAACAAGCCACTGAAGAAGACCCGAAGCAACCGAGTGCCAACAGCACGGTGATGTACATGTATCACGACGGGTTTGCTGACGCATGGACCCACTTCGCTGACAACGACACCGAGTCCACCGAAGAAGGCGAACTTCGCGAAGAAAAGGACAACGGTGTGATCGACATTAACCTCCGGTTCCGAA
The DNA here is from genome assembly GCA_009887255.1 of Candidatus Poseidoniales archaeon. Taxonomy (GTDB): domain Archaea; phylum Thermoplasmatota; class Poseidoniia; order Poseidoniales; family Poseidoniaceae; genus Poseidonia. The sequence continues at coordinate 1,774 of QXXW01000064.1, forward strand.
TGAAGCCCGACCTTGACAAGCGCCTTCTCATGGCCGAAAACGGAGAATTCCGTGGTAATTTCAAATTTGATGTCGGTGGCGATTGGACCAACGGCGACAACAACGGACCTTGCAACAACGATTGCGAGAACCTCAACATCACCGTGTTTCGAGGCGGTGCTGAAGTGTGGACCAACCAGTTCACTGGACTCCAACAAGGCGAACAAAACGTGCCATTTGCCTTTTCTGTGACCGAGGACCACATGGAATGGGACGGCCGAGACGACAGCCCGATCATTCAAGTCACCATGAAGGTCAAAGGCGATCGACAAAACGGTATAGTCCCAGGAACAGTTCAAGGAAATGAAGCATGGTTTGCCATCAAACTCGGTATGGAGAGTCGCCTTGAGATGCCCATCGATGAAGAATCGTGGAACGAGGAGTTCCAAGCTGGTGAAGACGGCATGATGGACAGCGAGGACACTCCAGGGTTCACACTCGTGACCGCATCGGCCGCTTTGGGCATGGCGCTGTTCATGAACCGCAAGGACAACGAAGCCTGAACTTCGGTCTCATCGCTCCGTGAGCGCTTCGAGTACGTCATCGGCGTACAGCCCGGTCAAGGTTTGCTCACCCGTTGAAAGGTTCTTGACCCGCCCTTTCTTTTCCTTAAGTTCGTTGGGACCGATGACCATCGCGTGGGTGGAACCGATGCTGTTGGCCCAGCTCAGCGCCTTGCCGACCTTTCGGCCTCGAAGTTCCAACTCAACGCGGACGCCAGAGGCCCGCAACCCGCTAACCAACTGTAGCACG
>QXXW01000065.1:0-32691 GCA_009887255.1 Candidatus Poseidoniales archaeon
TGGCGGCGGACGGTCCGAAGGACGAGAACGCGGCGGACGGTCCGAAGGACGTGGCCGAAGCGGCGACGCTCGCGGTGGCGACCGACCCCAACGTCGCTCGCAAGGAAGGTACGACGGAGGACGTGGTAACGACCGAGGTACCAGAGACCGTTCTGGCGGTTCTGACAGAGGTTCATTCGACAGAAGTCGCGCACCCCGAAACGATGACCGAGACACGGGCCGAGGGAATGGCGGTGGCGGGGACCGTCCACGCCGGTCCAACCGAGAAGGCGGTCGTGAACAGCGTCCACGCGATGACTCCTTCCGTCGTGCTCGAGGCAAGCGACCCGGGCACGCTCACAATCGCCCACCAAGAGACTTCAGGGAACCTCGTTCGTTTCAACGCAAAGACGAGGATTGAACAGAGGCGTGAGCAATGAGCGCAGAATCCCATTACCTCAACGCTCTTGAAGCGCTTGAAGAAGGGGACCGGGACCTCGCCAGAACAGAGGCGAAGGAAGCCACTTCCATCGACAATGAACACATCGAAGCGTGGTCAGTGTACGTGGACTCAAGCCTCCCACCGCAAGGCTCCCCACCCAACATGGTTCAAGCCGGTCGCGCACTTGCCGGCATCAAGCACATCGTTGCTCTTGAGCCAAGTCGAGTGGACATGTGGCTGCGTGGCGGTCGCATCATGGCCGATGATTTGGGCATGCTTCACGATGCGTTGCACTGGTGGCAGGACTGTCTCAATCACAACCCAGATGATGTCACCCCCGTCGTTGAAATGGCATCGATCTTGGCTGACATGGGAGAATACGAGATGGCCAGTCAACGGTTGCAATCCATTCTCAACGATAACATGGACGTGGGGATGACACAATTCCGAAAAATCAACAGCCTGTTGCAACTGGTCAAACAAGCTGCCACTCAGCAGCAGAAGGACATCTTCCGACCAGAACAGCGACGGCACAATGGCTGGGGGGCTATTCAGCAAAAAATGAACAAGCCACCCATGTCTGAAAATTTCTTGTTCCTTGTGTCGACGGTCCCGTTCCTCCTTCTTGTTTTTGTTCTTGCCCCGCGAATGGCGGAGGGCGGTTGGTTCGCCTTTTGTCTGAACACCATTGTCATCCTCCTGATCGTAACGGTCGGTATGCGAAATGCCAAACGATGGTTTCAAATTGTGAACAGGCCAGCATTCAACCTGCTTAGGGCCATGAATTTTGAGGCCTCGACGGGATACACTGTTGTCCCGGAAGATGTCCGAACGTCGGTACTTTACATGTACATCATGCAGCGCAAGCCGTTGGCATGGCAAGAACGGATGTTGAAAATTATTGACAAGGGGTCGTCCCTGCCGAACAGTTGGCGCGTACGCTATCCATCGTTCACGACATCGGCGGCTGTGGACGATGTTGAGGAAGACACCGACAACACTGACCTTCGGGCGTACGAAGACGAGTGAGGAAACTTCCTCGGAGAACCATCACTCCGAAGTGGACTGAACGCCTCAACATGAGGTTCGCATGCAAGATGGTCGGGCTCAAGACCACAACATATCGTGCAAAGAATTGAAACACAAGGGTCCACAGGGTTTGCTATGGGTCACCTTTCGGACATCAACAAATCCTATTTTGCACACCTTCGCGGAGCATGGGTCATGTCGTTTTGGTTCGCTCTGGGTGCTGTACGGCTCATCGTTCATGGAATCCTTCCAAATGTGGACGAGCACGCAGGTCAACGGACCGTCGAAAAGTATTCACCGCCGGCCAAGGAATAATTCCCGCCAATATTTGGGCGCTCACTGGCCCAACAACATGTCTTTCGGGAGCGAAACGGCATGTTTTTGCATTCATTGTTGCCGTAACGCAATCACCTACCCTTACGGTGAGCACACGTCACTGGAACGTGGCGAAGTGTTGTTTGAGGCCCTCAGTGGAATCAAAGCGAGGCGCTGGAAGTGTCCAATGCCTTGTTCTTCTTCACCCGTGATTGTTGGAACAAACGACATGCGACCAGCACACCTGAAACAACGATTGATCCAAGCATGAGTTGCCCTATGAAGTCATAGTCACGGTTGACAAGACCCCCGTCAAGCAACAGAAAGTCCAGCGAAAGCAAGGCCCCCGTCACAAGGAGTGGAAATGAACCATTGTTGGTGAGGGTTAGTTGAGTTGGCCGAGGTGCGTTTCCACTGGTGGTTAATGTCTTGTTCATGGGGTCGTAAAAATGAGAAAACAAAACCCCCAAAGCTGCACCCAACATATCGCTTACCAAATCCGTTGCCGTGTTCACATAACCACCCTGGTCGATGGTTTGGAACATGGTCTTTCCGAAGAATTCGTAGACCTCATAAGCCACACCAATAGCTACGCTGAGCGAAAATGCGGTAAATGCCACGACGCCAGTCGAGAGTTGCCAGCCGTTGTGCTCAGACATTCTTCTCCACCCAAACGACCATGCAATGGCGATGGCTGTGCTGTTCATGCCGTGGACAACCTTATCCCACCACGGATGAACATGGTACATTCCGTTCACGCCATCGGCACACAACCACTCACCTGGTTGCATTCCACCGAAACAAAATGGCCCCGGGCCACTGTCTGCAGCCCCCAAAGAGCCTCCAACAAAGTGGAGCATGGTCGCTGAATAACCAATCCACAAAGGCAGAGCAGGCATCTGTATGCGGCCGTTCCAAAGAATGTAGATCGCCAAAAGGGCCATGAGCACTCCGCCAAAATTGTATCCCGCCCAAAGATTCAGCCCGCGGCTGAGGTTCCAAACAGTGAGGATAAGGCACGATATGAGCCAAGCCATCACCGGTGCTCGTTCGGGAATTCGGGTTCGATGACCCTGTGTATTCCCACCCTCCATGGTGGTCGGTCAATGACTTCGCTTATCATGGTTAACGAGATGATTCACCGGCGTGTTCGTATTCTCATCAGGATACCGAGAAGGGATGGCTTTGAAACGGAGTCCTGACTTATACGACAACCCAGCATTTTGGATTCATCATCCATGGCTCTCTCATCACCATCTTCGACCGACGGGATCCCTCAATCAAGCCTTCGCAGGAAGAAGCGTCACCTCGTGAAGGAGGTGAAGCGACCCACATGCTTGCCTCATTGCTGAGATTGAGCGTATTGTACAGCGTACTGTTGAGCATATGCAGCAGCCGTTGCCGCATCGTACCCTTGTCCGACAAATTGCTGGTAATACTGGTCATAGATGGCTTGGTCGTAACCAGCTGCTGGCTGTGCTGCTGGCTGTGCTGCTGGTTGGGAAGCTGCCTGTCCGCCACCGACGTATTGGGCTGCGAAGGAGCGTGCCGTCTCTTCTGGGTAGCCTTGAGCGATGAGTTGCTGAACGTACTGTTCGGTTGGATCAAGCGCCATAGCCCCAAAGCCACCTTCCATGTCTGCAAAGGCGTCTTCCTTCTCGCCACCGCGGCGGGCGAACATCAAACTCACGAGGATCAGAACCACAAGACCAATGCCACCTGCAATGACCATCGTTGAGTCGAGGCCTTGGCCTTCACCTTGCGTGTTGTCGGCGCCATCGGATGGTGCAGACCATTCACCTGTGACCGGGTCATAGGTCCATGCTCCATCCCATTGGCAATTCCCGCTAGCATCCAAAATGAATTCTCCTCCGGCTGCATCAGCATCTGGGTCTGCTTCCAATCCCTGACAGGCTGGAAGGTTGATTTCGATCCACTTGATGGTGACCCAACGCTCGTTGGGGAAGTCACCCTCGTAATACTTGATGAACACCTCCTGTGTCCTGGAAGCGTTCGTGTACATTGAAGACAAGGACAGGGTGATTTCGAAGGTATCGCTGTCACCCAAAGCCGGACTCTTGCCCCAAAGGTCAAGTTCACTCAAGTTGTACTTCATGACCGAAGAAACACCGAAGTCATCTCTATTAAACGCTGCTTCAACATACAGATCCCCGTCCTCAGCACCAGAAAGGATGGTGCCGGAGATGGTGATGGTGTCGGTGATGACCCGCGAGTCGTTGAGGCTGACTTGTTCCCATTGCACGACCGGCTCCTCATCGCCGAAGCCTTCGGGGACAACCACGAAGTACATTCTGTGGCGCTCGGAGAGTTTACCTGCGCTGTCATAGACGACCAGTTCCACACGGATTTGGTTTTCGATTGTGCCGGTAGAATCCACGGTCACATTCTGGAAACGGTATGACCAGGCTCCTTGGCTGGCAGCACTTTGAGTGAATGTGTGGCCGTCGAGGTCGAAACTATCGTCGCCGTAAGGTGCGTCAAAGAGGACCTTCCACTGGTAGCTCTCAATGCCGTTGCCCTCAAGTGAATCTTCATCCGAAGAGTTGCTGGCGTCGAAGTTGACCACAAGTTCGGCGTCGTCACCTTCGCCCTGCAGTATGATGCGGTGAACATCCCAGTCCTGACCCGAAACCGTCTTGGTGCCAACAAACTGAATGTTGTCTTGGTTATCTGGGCGAATGTCAATGCTCGCTGAAGCCTCCGGACGGAATTCGTCTGCATAGACGTCGTTGGTTTCAACGGTCAAATTGATTGTTCGTGCGTGGCCGTTCGTGTCGTGGAGCATCAAGGTCACGGACCAACGCTCACCTTGGGCACAGCCGGTCTGTGAAGCCAAGTCAATCTTACAGAAGGTCATGTTCGGGTTCATGTCCATGGTGTGGTCAGTGGCACCGTTGGCCAGGCTGTCACCTTCCCAATCTGTAGGGCCTTGGATAATCCAATCTGCCGTCAAGGACTCCGTGGTGTCGGTGGTGTAACCGAACTCAAGGGCGGCATTGCTCTTCATGTATCGCAGCGCATAGTCACCGGTGCTCGGATCGATGTCTGGTGTGACGCCGTTCACGGTCAAATCAAGACCGTTGCCGAGGGTTCCGAAACCTTGGGGATACGGATCCACATGGTACTGAAGCATGTTTCCAAGAAGGGGGAAGGTGGAGCTGTCAGCGCGCTCTGAATGGGATGCGACGTCGATCGTGGATACGATGAGACCACCGGAGTAGTAACTGCAGACGCCAAGAACGGTGTCTCTAATGTCCGAAGTGGACCGAATCAATCGTTGGAAGAAACCGCCGTTTTCCATGTATCCGTTGCAGGCGTTTGGAACATTTGCGGCATTGTTGTTTTGAGTGTTGAGCACGGCTTGAGCGACCCCTGAGGATTGATCAAAGCCTTGGAAAGAGGTTGGATCCACGTTGTCCATCATTGGATGGAAGGGGTCGGCGAGGTCCATGGTAGCGAACGTGACTTGGTTGGTGGAGTCCAGACTTTGAATGTTCAGGCCAAAGGGCAATCGACCAGGCAACTGATCGTTTAGTCCGTAGATTTGCTCTCCCTGAGGTCCAAGGTGAGCCTGTACGGTACCGCCTGCTGACATGAAATTTTCAAGGATGGTCCGTCGAGCCGGTTCACCGATGTACTGGTAGTAACCGTCTCCGCCAAATTGGGTGTCACGGGCAGATAGCGTGTCCTGCCATGGCAGAATGATTTTGCCGTAATGGGTGAACCAACCCGCGTCAAAGTACGTGTCCCAGTCGTTGATTTCAAACTGGGTGTAGCTCATGTTCAGAAGAGCCATGTCTTCCTTGATCGCAGTGGTGCGAACCGACGTATCCGACAGAATAGCCACGTCGACCATGTCAGCGAACGAAGCATGGAAGTACCGAAGGTTGCCAGTTTCGGAACCATCGGCCAATTGTCCATAGAAACTGATGTTGTACGTGTGGCCATCCATCCAACCGTTCCAGGGTGTGAAGGACACTTCTGTGCGCTCTTGGCTCTCAAGAGTTCGTGCTGCACCAGCGGTCACTTGGTGAGCCAAACTTCCGTCCGCCATGTCGTGGACGTCCATGAAGAACACGTAATCTCCGCCAAGCACACCATTGGTTGCTGAGAACTCCCAGTCATGGGTCAAGGCGCTGTCGATGGGGAGGACACACGTCAGTGTCTGGTCGCTGTGGCAAGCCAATGTATCGGGTCGGCCAATCGAGATGTCCACGGATTCAACGTTGAAGATTACACGCTCCACGTTGTTGGCTTGGGAAATTTCCTCGTTGTTGAACCATGCTGTCCCCGCAGTGGTGTTGTCGTAGAGGGTACGAACGTCAACTCGATACACTCCGGAGAGGAACTCGTGGGAGCCGACAAGGGTTGTGGCAGCATCTTCGGCGTCAACGTTCGTTCGAGTGGTCGTGTAGGTTGCGTCTTCAATGAAGGTGTATTCCTGAAGGCTGATGTTGTTGAATCCAACGCCCTTGAACCCGTCGTTGATGCCGTTTCGCCCATCATCATCGGATTGGAAGGTGAAATTCACAGTCACGGTTGAACCCTGAAGAGAAAGACACTCGTTTGTCCAAAGGAACGAGTCCGCAGAGGAGCGGTTCTGGACGTACAAGTGAGTCAAGTCAATGCTCGTGGTCTTGACGAGTTCGTCGCTGTTGAAGAACACGTTGTAATTCCCATCCGTACCCTCGAGCGTTGACGGGTCGCCGATGTAATCGAGTTCGGTGATGTCAATGGATTCGGTGGCGTTGATGATGCCGTTTCCGTCATCGTCGTTTTGACAGGTGCCGTCTTCGTTGTAGTCGTTCCATTGGGCGTAAACCAGACCGTTGTAGTTTTGTCCTGCGTTGGCGTAGTCAACCGTCATGGTCACGTAATCACTCGGGTCGATGTTGCCTGACTGATCAATGGTGTAGAACGTGTCAGCGTAGTACTCAAAGTTCAAGGAGACAAAATCTCCATTTTCTGCCGTCAGATCAATGTTGGGAATGGTGAGGGTTTGATTGGCCCATGCGTCGTCGTATCCGAGGGTCGAAGTATCGCAGGGGTGGCCAAACCAGTAGGCATTGCTGTTGAATATCTTGGTAGAACAGGTGTTCTCGTTGTAAATTGCTCCCAAGGGATTTTGATTTTCTTGGTAGCGGGTGCCTTCAGCACCGCCTTCAAACGACTCAACGCACACGGCAGAAGGCGTTCCACAGTACACGTCCGATGGTGTTGCTGAATAGACCGTAGCTTCCACGTCAAAGTCAACTGGGGTGTTGCCCCAATTGTTGGTGATGACCTCAATGTCGAAGATGCCCTCTGCGTAGAGGCTACCGGGTGAGAAATTTTCAATCGATTCTACCGCTGGATCGTAGAGGTTGAACGGGGTAACGTAACCAATGGCGTCGTTGTTGATCGGTTGTTCGTCCCAGTTGTTGTTGGAGAGCGTGGCAGAAATGCGGTAGGTGGTGTCGTTGAGTACGTCCGCTTGAATCGAAGTGGTGTACTCTTGGCCAGGCTGGAGGTTGTTGAGTGTAATGGTTGTGGATTGAACCTGTGGGTTGGGGAAGAAAACCGTGTTTTGCTTCGAAATGGACAGGTTGTCCACTGCAAATCCGTCTCGGCCGGTCCAGAGGCTTTCGTTGTCGTTGGATGTTGATCCCTCAAAGCCAGTTCGGAACCGGAACCGCAGGTCCACCGTCTCCCCCGCCCAAGGCGAGAGGTCAAAGGATCCAAGATCCTCATCGGTGAAATTGTCCCAACCGTAAAACGTACCAGATGCTGCAAGGCCATAATAGACAATGTTCTCTGCTGCAGCTCCGTAGAAATTCTGTTTGAAGCCGCGGTCGGTGTCGAATCCACCCCACACCGAAACACCGTTGGGGCAAGCGCCCTCGATAGCGGCGCGTTGTGGGCAACCGATCACGTTCCAGCCGCTCTCGGTACTGCCGACTTCCACGATGGCAAGGTCGTCCCACACGTCACCCACAATAAAACCACCTTGTTGGTCGAGGTTACCCAATGCTCCAAGGCCGAGATGTCGGAAAAGTTCGACGTCCATGAACGCACGGTCAGCGCCCGTCAGGTCCACGTTCTCAAGGACCATGGCGTCGTCCCAATTGTTTCCATAACCGCTCCATGAGTCGCCGGAGGCATTGGTTACCATGTTGCCCGCCCACATAAAGTCGGTAGGGTTGAGGTGATTGGCTGAAAAGTTCTCGCCGTTGTTGCCGTCCGAGGCACCGGTGGTGTGGTTGGTCTCCAAATGCCAGCTGGTGGATTGGTCTATGTATTCCTCAAAGGCCCAGGTGCAACCCGTGCCACAGTTGCTCACAGGAGTGCTGTCCCAATCGTTGGCGTACACCGTGGTGTTGGTGGAGTTGGCTTGGTCAACCACCTTGAGTTCGACAGCGAGATCGGCGGTCTGCCCGTTGAGTGTGTCCATGCCGGTGTTGGTTACCGTGACGTTGAACGTCCGAGTTCCCTCTCCGACAATGCCGAAGAATCGGTCAACTGGGTCAACGGTCAAGTCCGTCACGGCCAAATCGCGGTTGTCCATTTCAACCACCGTGATGGTGTCGTATTGCCCTTCCCAACCGAAGTTGTCACGCCATCCACCGAAGTTGTACTGAGTGTGACCTACGGCAAGGTCAGGGGCAGAATTGGCGGCACCCTGAAGTTGCCCTACAGCCACTGAAGAGGGTCGTCGGCCTGAGGTGTATGAAAGCGGGCTCACGTGGCCTCCGTTGCCATCAGAGAGCGTTACTTGGACAGATGTGGGGAACGAGAGGAAGAAGTTCGATGTGCTGCCGCCAGAGGAATCCGAAGTGTTCACCTGGTAGGCGATGGTGGGGTTGATGAAATCAGCTTGGTTGTCCCCATTGAGGTCTTCAATGGCAATTCCCCAAGAGATGTAGGGGCCAAAATAAGCGTTTTGAGAAGCACCAAACGTCCCTTGAGCCGATGCTGATTTGTACGTCACGTTTTCGAGGTTTCCATCGTTCATGGCGATGGTGTCCACGTAGCCCACTCCAGCGACGTCTGCGATAGCAAAGTCATCAGAAAACGGGACGCCAAATTGAATCACGGTCGGGTTGGACGATGTGATGTCGGTGGGGTACGCACCTGGCGTGCTTTGGACGCCTGTGCAGGAGAATTCCACGATGGTGACGTTGTCGCCATTGCCGGGGTTTGTGGTCTGGCCGGTGGTGTAGTCGAGGCCTTCCGAGCGAAGCAAGAAAACGTCATCGTCGGTGCAGCTGCCACCCAGGCCTACGGTTTGTGTTTCGCCGTAATCACCGACCTCGAGAGAACGGTATGTGAAGGTTGTAGAGGTTCCTAGGAATATTGGTGTGCCTTGAGTTGTGGAAGTGATGGGGCCTCGGTAATTCACAACATTCTGGCGGGTGAGGTCTTCCTCCAATTCAAGGACGAAGATGTCGTCGTTGCCGTCTTGATCGGCGTCGCCGACGGTCATGTCCCATACCCAAAAGTGCGTGAAGCGTTGGCCAATCGACCAATCTTTGTTGTTGCAGCCGTCGTTCTCGATGATGGTAACGTTGCCTGGCTCTCCTGCGGGGGCGCCCTGGTCGTTTTGTTTGAAGGGGTTGTTTTTCTGGTAAATGACAATGTCTGGTGCGTTGTCATCGGTGAATTCCCCAACTTCGATCTGTTCGACGTTGGCAAATTCGTCCCAATCGGCATTCCTGCTGGCATTGCCGGACACCCAAATGTCCTGTCGCTCACTGAAATCACCCGATCCATCGTTCCAAAGAATGCTCAGCGTGTGCGTGCCCTCGGTTGCAACTGCCATGTCGTTGTGGCCGTCGCAGTTGAAGTCGGCAATGGCGATGTCCACGGGGTCGCGGTTGGTGGTGTAGGTGCGCGCCACCGACGCACTGGCGGTCGTGGTGAATGCGAGTGTGGTGCTGAACACCATCAATACAGCGAGGAAAACGCTGCGGATTCGGGCCTTAGAGAGGTCGCTTTGGGTTTGCATAGACATCAGTACTTTCGCCAAGCCCTGTTGCCATTTAATGCCTTTGTCTTGAGGTTTGCCGGACATGGGGCGCAGGAGCACGAAACCGCTATGTTGTATCCGAAATTTATTTCTAAATTTGGTGCTTAGATTCGACCGGCCAGCCATTTCGGAGAAGGACCCCAACCCGTGGCGTCACCGCCGTGAATTTTGACCAGTTTACCGGCTGCAAACAACGATTCCAACCAAACTTCCAACGTCGCGCCTTCACGATCGCCAAGTTTTGATGAGGCGATTTCTTCGATGTCTTCCGTACGCAAGCCGCTCATGCCGTGGTCACGAACGACGATTTCGAGCAATTCTCGAAGCCAAGCTTCTGCCATTGGATCCACGCTGGTCACGCTTTGAACGGGATGTGGCGTGTCCGTGTCCTCGAGAACATCCATCAATCCAACCACGTCGGGCCGACTCGGTCCTTTTAATCCGGATTCATCAAGACGTTCCTGGATGTTCAACTGCCCAATCGGGCGCCGGACCACCGGAATCCGACTCGGGTCCGGTGTTGGCCCCATGTCGCTGGGAGCCTCCGAAACATCTTCCACTTGACCTGCCGAATCAACGGTAACCGGTGAAAGGTTGGTCGGTTTTGATGGCGTTCCGGCAGGCATGGTCCAACCCACACCGACCAGGCCCAATTCGTCAACCTTCGAGGCGACCCAGTCGGCTTCCCCTTCGATGAGGACATTCACATCGTGGTCGTCGGAGCGGAAGCGGTATCGAACCTGTCCCCGAAGTTTACCCATGGTTGCCGCCTCTGTCAAGGGTTCTTGGGTGATGTTATGAAGATTTCATTGAGCAAGTTGACGCAGGACCGTGTGAAGAATTCCTCCATTGCGGTAGTATTCCACCTCAACTGGAGTGTCGAGGCGCACCTGTGCTTGGAACACCGTGGCCCTGCCGTCTTGCGAGGTGGCCGTGACGTCGAGCCACTGCAGGGGTTGAACCTCGTTGGTCACCGGAATGTCAAATCGTTCATGACCTGTTAGGCCCAGGGCTTCGTGGGATTCGCCGTCCTTGAATGTCAGTGGAAGGACGCCCATGCCAACGAGGTTTGATCGGTGAATGCGTTCAAACGATGTGGCAATCACCGCTTTAACGCCGAGCAAATAGGTGCCTTTTGCCGCCCAATCCCTTGAAGATCCTGTGCCGTATTGGCTACCGGCCAAGACAACCTTGGGCGCTGATATTTGGGCTGCCTCATAGACCGATTGCACCTCGTTTGTCTCGTGATTCAAGGCCCATCCACCTTCGGTGTCCGGTGCCATTTGGTTCCGAATGCGAACGTTGGCGAACGTCCCCCGCATCATGATTTCGTGGTTGCCTCTGCGGCTGCCAAAGGAGTTGAAATCACCGTGATCGACCATCCGTTCGGTCAACCATCGTCCTGCAGGCCCCTCAGCAGGGAAGGAACCGGCAGGTGAAATGTGATCCGTGGTAATTGAATCACCAAGTTTCAACAAGACGTGTGCTCCCGAAATGGGCGTTATGGGTTCGGCCTCTGGCGACAGGCCTGAGAAGAAACTCGGTAGACGAATGTAGGTCGAATCTTCCGCCCAAGGGTAGAGAGGGGATGTTTCGGCAGGGATGGCGTTCCATCGCGGTTCGTTCATGGCATCGGCGTAGCGCTGGCGGAACATCTCTGGAGTGATGACTGCCATGGCTTCAGCCAACTCTTCATCGGTTGGCCAAACTTCGGAGAGCATCACTGGACGGCCGTCATTATCAACACCCATCGGTTCAGTGGCCAAATCCATCTCGAGGTTGCCGGCAATGGCGTAGGCAACAACGAGTGGAGGACTGGCCAGGTACGAGGCCTTCACTTTACCATGGACACGCCCTTCGAAATTGCGGTTGCCCGAAATCACGGAACCAACGATGAGGTTGGCTTCATCAATCGCTTCTTCAATAGGTCCTGGAAGGGGGCCTGAATTTCCGATACAGGTGGTGCAACCGTATCCGACGACGTGGAATCCCATGGCGTTCAAATCGTCTTGGAGTCCAGTGGCTTCGTAGTACTCGGTGACAACACGGCTGCCTGGGGCCAGGGAAGTTTTCACCCAAGGTTTCACGTTAAGGCCTCGAGCACGTGCTTTTCGAGCGAGCAGACCTGCTGCCAGCATCACACCGGGGTTGGATGTGTTGGTGCACGATGTGATGGCTGCGATGACCACATCGCCATGGTTGAGGTCAAACCTCTGGTCGTCCATCTCAACGATGGCCCCGTTTGAACATTGATCAGCCGTCAGTCCGTGGCCGTGGTGGCCAAGGTCGTGCGTGAGGCTATCAACGAAATGCTGCTTCATGCTGCTGAGATCCACCCGATCTTGAGGCCGCTTGGGGCCTGCCAGGGCGGGGACGACGTTATCGAGGTTCAATTCCAGAACGTCGGTGTACGCCTTCTCGGGTTCAGAACCTTCGCACCACAATCCTTGAGCACGTGCAAAAGCTTCAACACCGCTGATTGCCGTTTCTTCACGACCCGTCAACCGCAAGTATTCGAGGGTGCGCTCATCAACGGGGAAAAACCCGCAAGTTGCCCCGTATTCTGGGGCCATGTTGGCGATGGTGGCTCGATCGGCCAAGGAAAGGGCTTTCATTCCCGGTCCAAAGAACTCAACGAACTTGCCAACCACACCGTGTTCCCGTAGCATCTCCACGATTCGCAAGGTCATGTCGGTAGCTGTTACTCCGGGCTGAAGTGAACCGGTCAATCGAACCCCAACCACGTCTGGGGCAAGCATGTAAATCGGCTGACCCAGCATCACCGCTTCTGCCTCAATGCCACCAACGCCCCAACCGAGCACGCCCAAGCCGTTGACCATCGTGGTGTGGGAATCCGTGCCGACCAAACTGTCGGCCAACCAGACACCTTCCTCTTGCCGAGCAACGCTGGCCAAAAACTCGAGGTTGACCTGGTGGACGATGCCCCGAGAGGGAGGGACAGCTTGGAAATTTGCCAACGATTGTTGACCCCATTTCAAAAACGTGTACCGCTCCATGTTGCGATGGTATTCGATGTCGAGATTCATGTCCAAAGCATTGGCGTGGGCGCCGCTGACGTCCACTTGAACGGAATGGTCGATGACCAGATCAACAGGGACTTGAGGATTGACTTTTTCCGGATTCCCCCCCATTTCCACCATGGCGTCCCGGAGGGCTGCCAAATCAACAACAGCCGGTACGCCTGTGAAATCTTGAAGAATGACACGGGAAGGGCGGAATGGAATTTCTTCCCGCTCTCCGTTTGGGGTCCACGACGCAATCCGTCGGACATCGTCCTCGGTGATGAGAAAACCGTCGTGGTTGCGAAGTGCCCCTTCCAGTAAAATCCGAATGGAATAGGGCAGGGTTGAGGTGGGGATGCCGTTAGCGTCCAAGGCGTCAAGAGCGAAGTACTCTCCACCAACATCCAGCGTTCGTCGTGCTTGGAACGGGTCCAAAGTCGCCATGAATCGTCCAAACTTCACCCGTCTATGAAGAAAACCCCCGCCGGGGTTGACTCAACCACCAGCCGATGGGCTATCGACTGGATGCGATTGGAGTGCTGAGCCGTTGTCACCAGAACTGATACCACGGCGTGGTTTGGGAGCCCACAAAGGTGGCCGATTGCAAGGTCACCTCAATTTCAGGGCGGTCGTTGTCGGCTGTTGCGACCTCAGAAATGGTGGTGATGTCATCGCAACCTTCCGTGAGGGTTCCAAACACCGTGTGCACACCGTCCAACCAAGAGGGGGTGCTGTCCTCTGGAATCAGGAAGAATTGGCTTCCACCCGTGTCTGCAGCGCTGGTTTTGGCCATTGAAATCGTGCAGGGTTCGTGCAACAGGCCGTTGTCAGCCTCGTCGGGGACGGTCCAAGCGTTCTCTCCGGATGTTCCGCAACCGGGGTCGTTGCTGGGTTGGCCGTTGCACAAGTCGTAGAAGTTACCAGCATGGCCACCGGTGCCGTCGCCGTTGGTGAAATCTCCGCCTTGAATCATGAAGTCGTCAATGACACGATGGAAGATTGTGCCATCGTAAGATCCGTCTTCAACAAGGGTCTTAAAGTTCTCAACATGCTTTGGTGCCAGCTCCGGATGCAATTCAATCACGATGGTGCTGCGTTCGTTATCGCCCCATGTCATCTCCAATTCAACCACATCCGTTGTGGTACCGCTGTTGTTGGCCAGGTTCAATCCTGCCAGCACCAGGACAACGGCCAGCAGAATGGCTACCGCACCAGCAGGTGTGGGTGTCCCGTCGTTGATGAGTCGAGGAAAACTGGTCTCACTGATTCCTTTGTCTTGCATTTCATTGAGCAAGTCATTGTACAAACGGTCTGTTTTCTTGTCCTTGGGATTGGCCTTTCGAGAGTCACGCAACAATCGGGCGGCGGTGCGATACTCGCTTCGGTTGGTGTTGTTCTTGGCCAGAAGCCACGTCCCGTGTCCAGCAAGGCGAAGGGTCGTGGCGTTCTCTCCACGAGGGTCCGCTTCTCGAAGAATGTTGAGCGCTGATTCGCCTTTTCCTTTGGTGAGGGCCTTTTCCGCTTTGTCCCACGCTGTGGTCAAGGTTTCGTCCGCCATGGCCCTTCGCATCCATCGTTTGGTTTTGAGCCTCACCCATCATTTTGCCCAAACGGTCGGTCATTGGAGGGAATGGAACGGCAACATGTTCAAAGAGTGAGAGCGAACCCAGCGGATTATTCTCGCCCCTACGGGGCTTTGGGTGAACCTCATGGACAGCATCGTCAACGACTTTACCATCAACATCGCCACAGCCAACGGAACAGGTTCCCAATCCGCGAACCTCATCCTCCTCCAATCGTTGTTCGAAATGGGCGTTCCTGTCAGCGGAAAGAACCTCTTCCCCTCCAACATCTCCGGCCTTCCAACATGGTACATCGTTCGTCTCTCCGACAAAGGCTACCAAGCCCCTGGAGACCGAACCCACATTCAAGTTCTGGTGAACCCAGCCACATGGGACGAGGACGTTGCTGCTCTCGAGCCAGGATCAGTCGTGATTTGGAACAGCGACACCAAAGGAAAGACGGTCGAACGGGAGGACGTGTTCTCCTACCCCGTCCCCATGAGCAGCCTTGCAAGGAAAATCAACCCGAAAATTGCAAAACTTGTCACCAACATCATCTATGTTGGCGTCCTGGCTGAATTGCTTGGCATTGACCAAGAAAAATTGGAGAGTGCAGTTGCGAAGCAATTCAAAGGCAAAACATCCGCCATCGAACTGAACATCACCGCTCTGGGACTTGGCAGAGATTATTGCAAAGAATCCCTGACAAAGGGTGACCCGTTCACGGTTCACGCCCGAGAAATCGATGCCCCTCAATTCTTCATTGAAGGCAACGAAGCCGCAGCGCTTGGTGCCCACTACGGAGGCGTCCAACTGCTGGCATGGTATCCAATCACCCCATCGTCCTCCATGGCTGAAGGCATCATCGCCTACATCCCACGATTGCGCACCGACGAGGATGGGAAAGCCAACGTTGCGGTCATTCAGGCCGAAGATGAACTCGCTGCAGCCGGCATGGTACTGGGCGCTGGCTGGGCCGGCGGTCGCGGCATGACCGCCACCTCTGGACCTGGAATCTCATTGATGCAGGAATTCATTGGCCTTGCCTACTTTGCAGAGATCCCTTCCGTGTTTTGGGACGTCACCCGAGTTGGCCCCTCGACCGGCCTGCCCACGCGAACACAGCAATCCGACATTTCCATGCTTTACGAAGGCAGCCACGGCGACACCCAGCACATCGTTCTCATTCCCGGGACGGTCGAAGAGTGCTTTGAGTACGGATGGAGGGCGTTTGACTATTCCGAACGGTTCCAAACTCCCGTGTTCGGCATGAGCGACCTCGATCTCGGCATGAACCGATGGGCTTGCAGTGGTTTCACCTACCCCGACCAGCCCATGGACCGAGGCAAGGTGGTTCGCGAACAGGAAGTGTTTGACGCCTTCGAGACCTTTGGACGGTACCTTGACGTTGATGGCGACGGCATCCCCTACAGAACGCTCCCTGGCTCGGGCATGGACCCCATCCTCTACCGTGGCACTGGCCACAACCCCATGGGCGTTTACTCCGAAAAGCCGGAGGACTACTACAACCTCATGCAGCGACTGAGGACTAAAATCGACAACGCTCGGGACCTCCTACCGGCACCCATTCTTCGACAAGAAGAAGAATGCGAGGTCGGCATTGTCTTCCTTGGGAGCATGGAAAACTCAATCCAGGAAATCGACGATATCCTTGAAGCCACCGGACTTAAAGTCAGCCAGTGCCGGGTACGAGCCCTGCCGTTGCACTCCGAAGTCGAGGCCTTTGTTCGACGACATGAAGTAAACATCGTTTTGGAGATCAACCGAGATGGTCAACTTTGGGGCATCTTCCGCCGTGAACTGCCCAACGACTTGGTCAACAAGGTCCATTCCGTTGCATACAGCGATGGCATGCCCCCCCGCGCTCAAATCTATGCGGATTTGATCATGGCAAAACTTGAGGAGGTGCAGCAATGAGCGAAAAACCTGCACGTGCTGTGAAATTGAACGTCATCAACGAACCCAAGGACAGTTACACCGGTGGAAAATCTTCGCTCTGCCCGGGTTGTGGTCACGACCAGATTTCCAACGTGGTCGTCACCGCAGCTTGGGAAAACGGGCTCGAACCTCATCGAATTGCCAAAATGTCAGGCATCGGGTGCTCCTCGAAAACGCCAGCGTATTACCTCGGTCAATCCCATGGATTCAACACCGTCCACGGACGCATGCCCTCGGTCACCACGGGAGCCTATGCCATCAACAAAGATTTGCTCTACCTCGGTGTATCCGGCGACGGCGACTCGGCGTCGATCGGCATCGGCCAACTTATCCACGCCATACGCCGCAACATGGACATGGTGTACATCGTGGAGAACAACGGCGTGTATGGCTTGACCAAAGGCCAATACTCCGCCACCGCTGACGTGGGCTCAAAGAAGAAGAAAGGCCAACCAAACGAGACCCAACCCATTGACTTGTGCGCTTTGGCCATCAATTTGGGTTGCACGTTCGTGGCACGTTCGTTCTCCGGCTCAAAAAAGCAATTGACATCGCTGCTAAAGGCAGCCATGTCCCACAAAGGCTTCGCGTTGATCGATGTTATTTCCCCCTGCGTGACCTTCAACAACAACGACGAATCCATGCGCTCGTACGGCTACGTCAAAGAGAACGAAATCACGCTCCACATGGCAGACTACATCCCCCACTTCAACCCGGTTCAAGAGGTGGAAGTCCCTGAAGGTCACTTCAGAGACATCACACTACACGACGGATCGACGATTCGACTGGAAACCATCTCGGCCGAACACGACCCCGGAGACGCCATGGCTGCTCTCACGGCCCTTCACAACGCAGAACAATCCGCAAAACACGTCACGGGACTGCTTTACTTTGATGCCACCAAACCGTCACTTGCAGAAGACTTGGGCATCGTTGAAACCCCGCTGGTCGATGTGAGTGACGAGGAGTTGCGACCCAGCAAGGCCTCTTTGGATGCATTGAACGCAGAGTTCCTCTCGTGAGAGGGCTTTTTGTCGGTTCTCATAAATAGGACGAGTTTGAGAAACCGTCTGTGGTCCTCGTAGAAACCTTGGCCTTGAGCGCCGGACTTGCAGGTGCAGGCGTTTGGTTACTTTGGCGTTCATGGCAGCATCGAAACCTGCAACTTCGCCGCCAAGCTCTTGCTGAGAAATACAGCACTTCGTTCCAATTGAACGTTCGAGGAGGACGTCCGAGGATGGTGGTGAACATGCCGCAAATCAGGGATGTGCCTGCCGAAGAACAAGTCGCCTACCGCCAACGTGAGGCTGACCGTCAGCGGCTTTACGAAGACCTCGGGCTTGTTATTCCGGTTGAAGAAACCGCTTCGGACGAACCGCCGACAGAAGAAGAGCGCTCCGATGAGCTGGTACTCCGGCTGGATTGGATTGACGATTATGGCCCACCACTTCACGAACACGCTACGGTGGTGGCTGAAGAGCATGTCGGCAGTGGGGTGGAGGTTTCAACCGTCAACAAAGAAGAGGAGGCTGAAATCGAAGGACGTGTCGAACGCGAAGGAGGAGATTCTGGAATCGTTCAAATATCGTTGGCTTGGGACGATTACAACGACCTGGATCTCCACGTGTTTTGTCCCTCGGATGAGCGCATTTACTTCAACAACAAAAAAAGCGAATGCAAAGGCGTGTTGGATGTTGACATGAACGTCCGGCCTGTATCCCGAAAGCCTGTGGAGAACGTGGTTTGGAAATCCGATGCCCCGCTGGGTTCGTACAAAGTTGGCGTTCACTTCTACAAACATCATCGCAAAAAGCGCACCAAGCGCACCACAACATACACACTTCTCGTGTCAACTCATGGACGGACAAAGACCTACAAAGGGCGCATCAAGTACGGCACGGCCATGCAAATGGTCACTTCGTTCACCCTCGCTGAATTGGAAAAAAAGTCGTTGCCGTGAGGGGGCCGCCGTGGGCTGGCCTTACCCTGAGTGTTCCAACCGTTCAACAATGGCTTGAACAAGAGGAGCAAACGTTTCGCCATGTGGGAAAGGCGACACAACAGAAGCGGCTTCAGCAACCTCCGGGAAGGCCCCGCCAACGGCCACCGACCACGCTGCTGCTGCAAACATCGACAGGTCGTTGGGGGCGTCCCCAACCACCAACATCTCGTCCAGTGACCAGGCGTGACGCCGTGCGAGGGCTTCCAAGCCTTGACCTTTGGAGATCACAGGGTCCATGAGGTGAATGGCAAATCCAGTCCGAACGACATCGAGGTTTGACCAACGGCTTTCAGCCATGGCGCTCTGTATCGCCGCAAGGTCTTCGGTCGGTTTGAGGCACCACTCACTCTCTCGCCACTGATTGGACCAAATCCCTTCAGCATTGAGCTGATCAATTCGTTCAGCGAGCCAATCAGCAGCCGCCCTGGCCTCGTCCTTGTTGGCCCTTAGGACGGCCCCCTCCCAATCAGGGGACCAAAGTACACCTCCGTTTTCACAGCAAATTGGCCCACTGAGACCAATAAACCGCCAAAGCCCATAGGTGATGGGGCGAACATTTCCTGTGGCCAGGACCACCGGTATGCCATGAGATTCAAGTCTGCGAAGAGCGTCCACGGCTTCGATGTTGAGGCGTTTGTGCTCATCGGTCAACGTACCATCGATGTCAACCGCCACAACGCTGGGGACCCAATCCTCTGGCAACCATTCCATCGTTCCAAGCAGAGGTCGCTCAACCATGAAGATTCGGTATGATTCGGACAAGACTTGTACGCCGAGTGGGAGGCTTCATCAATCCCCAACCTCACCGCTAATCCATGGGTGAGGACGAAGGTGAGGTCTTTCTCTCCTTGGAGGACGATGGCCCCGTCGTGCCTGCTGCTTCCAAACCGTCATTGGGAAAAAACAACACGACCTCAACCCCCGTGAACTCTGTTGAAAACGAAACCAACACCACTGTTCTTGAAGCCGATTTGGTGGATGTTGCGGTCATGGAACAAGCAGGTGGCTCCTTTGAAGTGATGTGGCCGCTGACAGCCATGGATTGTCCAGATTGTGCCTCAAAAGCCACGCGAGCCCTGAACCACATGAAACAAGTTTCCGAACCTAAAATTTCCCCCACTTCGGGAGAAATCAAAGTCATGGTGGACCTTGAACACGGCTCGATGGCTGAAATCTCCTCCGTGCTTCGGTCGCTGGGCCACCCACCCAACGTCGAGCATCACGAGTTGGTTGGTGCCAAGGCATCGGATGTCGCCAAACGAAACGGCGTGCCGCTGCAGAAACTTGAGCGAGTGGTCAAGCAACAACCCGGCGTTTTGGACGCCGAAGTGTCAGATGATGACCGGATTTTGGTTCAACTGGTCAGCACGGCCAATCAACAACTCATCGACGCTCGCCAAAGAGCCTTCAAATCGGTCCTTGGGAAACCACCGGAATTTCTCGAGGCCACCTCAAACAGAATCAGGCCCGACCAGTGGCGACTCATTGGAGCAGGTATCGCCGTTCCAATTTTGTTGATGCTGATCGCTGCTGAACTTCTTGGAATCGAGGGACGGTGGATTGGATTGTTGGCCCTCCCCGGAGTGGTTGTTAGTGGATACCAAATGTTTGCTGAGGCCATCGCTTCACTCAAAACCCGTCAGATCGGGTTCCAAGTCCTCACCAGTTTGGCGGTCATTGGGGCTTGTATCCTCGAGATGTGGGAGGAAGCCCTCATCGTGGCCATTCTTGTTGCGTTCACCGCTCACTTGGAAACCGATGCTTTGGTCAAGGCCAGACAGGCCATGCAGGGAGGTCTTGACCGACTTCCAAGAACTGCAAGGAAGGTCATCCAACCTTTCTCCGTGAATACCGAGGCCGCCATGTCGTTCTCCACTTGTGGACCCGCCAGTGAAAACATCATGAAAACTGGACCAATCCTTCCCATGGCAAAAACCGTCGAAACCGAAACCGTCCCGGTGGATTTGATACGCCCCGGTGACCGCATAGAGATTCGAAGCGGTGAGTTGATCCCGGCCGATGGCAGAATATTGGAAGGCAAGGGGGCGCTGGACAAAGCCCCGTTGACCGGAGAATCCGTCCCAGTCGATGTCGGTGCAGGTGACGTAATCGAAGCTGGATTGATTCTGGCCCGAGGACCGGTCGTTTGCGAAGTGCTGGCTGTTGGAGAAAATACCCGACTCTCTGGGCTTATTGAAGCCGTTCATACCTTTCGGGAGGAACCCCCTCGATTGCATTCCAGCATTGAATTGTTCACATCAATATGGGTGCCTACAGTGTTGTTTGGAGCATTTGTTGTGTGGTATTTCTTGTTCCCCGTGGACGAATGGAAAATCATTCTTCTGTTGTGGGTGGTTGCCTGTCCCTGTGCACTACTTTTGGCCACGCCGGTTCCGCATGCTGCAGCGTTGTCAAACGCTGCCCAAAGCGGTGTAATTGTTCGTGGGGGCGATGCGCTCGAGCGGATGGCCCATGTTAACCACGTGCTCTTGGACAAGACCGGAACCCTGACCTCAGGCCGACCAACGGTTGGTGGCGTGATCATGGCCAAAGGTCGACGAAGAGCGCCGGCCATGTCAATCATGATGGGTTTGGAAGCAAGGTCGTCCCATCCATACGCTCTAGCCGTGATGGACCATTGCAGCAACGAGGGGATTGAACCGGCCAACATCACCGACATTTCAGACATTGACGCAGGTGTTGAAGGCCGACAGGGGTCCACGACAGTTGCGTTCATTCGCCCGGACAAAGCCTCCGAGTTGGACATCAGCATGCCACAGGAGTTGCAGGCTGCGTTTTCAGAGGCTCAAATCCAAGGTCACGGAGCAAGTCTTCTCGTGAAAGGCAAGGACGGCATTGCGCTGATGACCTTCGTTCACGACGACACCAGGGACGGGTCTGCTGACTTGATTGCGTCCCTCCACAACCTCGGCATCAACGTGGAAATCTTGTCCGGTGATCACACGGCGGCCGTAACTGAATTCGCTCGCAAGGTCGGGTTGCCCGAAACCTCTGCTCACGGGGGGCTAAGTCCTGAGCAAAAGGTGGCATGGGTCAAGAACCGTTCTGCAACCCACGTTACGATGATGGTAGGGGACGGTTTCAACGACGCCGCAGCCCTTGCCGTCGCCGATGTTGGCGTGGCCGTGGGAACCGGGGAAACCGTGAATTTGGAAGCTGCAGATATCTTGCTGCCAGGCGACGATCCAAGGGTGCTGTCGAACATGGTGACCCTTGCGCGCAGAGCCCAACGAACGCTCATGCAGAACCTGTTCTTTTCCGTCATCATCACCGTGATGTTGGTCACCGCTGTTGTTCAACAGTGGTACGACCAAATTTGGGTGGGTGTGCTCATCCACGAGGCATCGGTGATCTTGGTCATCCTCAACGGGGCACGACTTGCACGACAGGGCCAAATAAAGTCCCTGCTCAAGTCAACATTTGTGTCCATGTACAACGATACACTTGCTGCCCTCCGACTGTTCAAAGACCGTTATTTGGTCAAGCCTGCCACCGCTTGAATTCTCGTTGACACGGTATGTTCAAACCCTATGAACATCTCCTGAGATACGGTGAGGTGATGGCACGAGTTCGAGGCGACCCCATTACCACGGCTCTGGCCCATCCAACTCGCCGGAACGCCTACATCCAACTGTCTCAAACGGAGGAGATGAGCACCGTTCAACTCCAACAAGCGGTTGATGTTGACCGCTACAATCTCTACCACCATCTGAAAAAATTGGCAACGCTCAACCTTGTGGAAAATCATCGCGATGAAGGGCGGGCTCGGTGGTGGCGTGTCTGTGATCGTGTGGAATTGCCTGAGTTGCTCCATGCCTCTGGGCAACGAGGTCCAAGCACCGGTGCAGCCGAAATGATCCAAAGACCCGTTGAGGATCGCGAGACATTCGCCCTGAAGTTCCACAACTCGCATGACCAAATCGCAGCGAAGCAATTCATCGAACAATTGGCCGAACTGTACGGTTTTGAAGTGGAATTGCCGTGGAATTTCATACCAGAGGAGTTGGTCCTCTACAGCAAAAAGAGGTGAAGGGTGATGACTGAAGAACTCACAGTGGAATCCACAATTGCCCCGCCGGCATTGAGCTGTCCAAAATGCAACGGCATGCTCCCGATGAAACTCGGAGATGTGGAATGCGCTCTGTGTGGCGCGCATGCCAGGGTGAATCACCCCGGGACTCGAAAAGCATGGTTGAAGGAAAAGATCAGTTGCCCATCCTGTTCGTCAGTTCTTGTGGCCGGTATCGATAAACGACCCGCTGAACTCAAGTGCGGCTCTTGCCAATCCTACTTCATGCTCACAAGGAAGGTCCCAAGAGTTGAGGTGGATTGTCCGGGCTGCGAACGGACGTTGCGAATGAGGCAGCGTCCTGGGCGCCGAGACATCGAGTGCCCAGCCTGTGCCACAGAATTTGCGGTCAATTTCTGAAACCTCCGCCCTGTCGAGCCGCCCCAAAAACGGCCCTTGAGTCCCCCATTGTTGTCGCGCACCTTATCTATGAAGAGAAGTGCATGAAGCAGTGGATGGGATGCCAATGAGCGCCAGCGAAAGCCGTGACTTGGATGAAGGCAAGGGGCCTTCTTCCGAGCGTATCACGCTGGCCTCGCTACGCTCCCAACTTACCTCCGCTTCCTCCACTTCATTGGATGAGGCGCTGGGCACGCAAGCCCGGTTCAGGCAAGAAGAGCGGCTTCGGGCCGATTTACGAAGGGATCGCCGGTTGAAACAACAGGCCATCACCGAGCGAATTCAAGCCATGAAGACCAACATCGCTCAGGAGTTGGCCGTGCAACACGACATGACCCTGGATGCTTTGGAGCGAGATTTGCGCACCAACATGGAAGAGGAACTTGCCAAGCTTGAGCGTGACTCCTTGGCCACCGAAGAAGCGCGAATGCGTCAGGAACTTGACCTCCGTCTTCACCGTCAAGTGGAGGCCCTTCGAGACAAGAACGACATGGAACTCAACGCTCAACTTCACGAGCGACAGGACGCCATTAAGGCTTCAATTGAGCGCCAACTCCGAGAAGAGTATGACCGACGATTGGACATTCAAAAAGAACGGATTCGATTGGAACACAATCAGGCATTGCAACATCGCTTGCGCACGATGGAATCTGCTCTTGGCGAAGAGATGGAACAACAATTCCAACACATGGAGAGCAAGGAAATTTCTCGGCTCGAAGAAGGTCACGAAGCGATGCTCTCGGAGCGAGAAGACCAGCTTCGCCGAGGCATTCGAAGCCGGTTGGAGCAACAACTGCGCCAGCGTCTACGTCAGCGAGAAGCCCGGCTAAAGGTCGAATTTGAACGGCGCAGCCTCAGGTTGGAAGAGGATGTTGCTCAACAACTTCAAACCGAAATTGAAGCCAAACTTCGGGATGAAACAAAACTGCTGGAAGACAACCTCCGAGAAGACGTCGAGATGGCGTTGGCAAAACGGCGTGATGAACTTCGCATCGAAATTGAACGCCACCTCAACGAACAACATGCTTCAAAGATGGCCGAACGTAAAAGCCGCCTCAAGGCCAAGTACGACCTCACCTTCTCAAAAGCCATCGATGACATCTCTCGGTCCCTCGAAACCGAGATTCAAGCTGAACTCAATCACCGAACGGACAGCGAATACAACGCCTATCGGTTGGCCAGGGAATCCGAAGTTCAAAACCGTCTCTCACGGTATCGCTACGAACGTGAAGCTGAGTTGCGAGATGAACTTGAATCCAAATTCTCTGTCACCAAGAAAGACTGGACTGAGCGGCTGGACCTTGAATTCCAATCTCGAGAAGCAGCTGCACGAAAAGCCATCATGTCGGAGTTGGACGCCCAACTTCGCAACGAACGGTTGTCCCACGATACCGATCTCGATCTTCTCAAGGAGGAAACCACGCTTGAGCTCGAAATCAAAATGGAGGAACGCCTTAACGATTTCAAAGCCCGCAAGGAAACCGAAGTGGCGACACAACTCGAGCGACAACTGGACAAGCGAGAAGAAATCATGCGCAACAAAGCGCTCATTGATGTTCGCAAGCGGGAAACGCAAATTCGTGCTGAAATCGAGGCCCAACTCGGGCTTAAGCGAGCTGAAATTCGCGACCGCCTGAAGGGACTATCCGAACGGATGGATTCGTTCAAGGAAATGGCGGAAGAAAAGATGCGGGATGCCGTATCAAAGCAAATTCAAGAGGACATTGACGTTGATGAAACGGAACTCAAGGCCCGTGAACAAGAGTACAGTTCCCTCCAAGCAACCGACACGAGGGCTGAAAAGCGCCAAAAATGGATGCAATCAATCTCTGGCACCGCTCCCGCTGCTTACGGAGCCGGTGCGGCTGACCCGTCATCCTTGGGTGCACGCCCCGACGGCTTGGGAGCCGCTGCAGGCCGCCCGCTTCGTGGGCTCATGGGTCAGCAAACACAGGCTGAACCACGGATGGGGCTCGGTGGGATGCGGGCGCCCGCAACGAGCGCTAAACCCTTGACTTCGCCTACCGCACCGGTTCGTACCGTTCGCCAACCCGTCGCTCAACCAACCTCGGCTCCAGCAGCGAGGGCGGTTCGACAGCCCATCAGCACGCCAGCCACGATCGTTCCACAAGAGGAAAGTGTCCTCGAGACAACGCCGGAAGTCGTCGTTGAAGAACAGCTGCTCGAAGACACGGAGCCTGAGACGGTTTTGATTGAAGTCACAGAGCCCGAGACGATTCTGACTGAAGTCACTGAACCCGAAACGGATTCCACGAGTGACCTCATTGAGCAAGAAATGGACGAACTTCTGGACGAAAGCATTCTCGAGGGTGATCTCGAAATTGTGGAAGAAACGGTTTCGGAAGAAATGGAACTTGTTGAAGCTGAAACTCAACTTGAACAGGCTCCAGAAGCCATGGAAGAGCCAGGAGAGATTGTTGATGCAGTTGAAACGATGGACGACGAGATCCAATCGGTCGAACTGCGACCCATACGCGGTGTTCTTGCGCCGACCAAGAAGGGGGAAACGAACCCTTCAACGGCATCGATCAAACCGGTGGGGCCAACATTGGTACCAAGCAAGAAAAAGCGAGGAACTCCTCCATCAACGGACATTGAAGGTCCCAAGACCTCAGAACTCCGACCGGTAAAAGGAACCCTTGAACCCGTCAAAAAAACCCCTGTCAAGACCTTGAAGCCTCAAGATGGCAGTGACGAATGAAGCGGACGCTCTTCACAATCAAGCGCGTGGTTCATAATGAACCCAAGCCTCGGTTTGAGCATGGTCCAACGGCGTGCTGTGTTGCTCATGGTTCTCCTGATGGCTCACGTGGCGGCTCTTCCACTCACACATGCAGAGCTGCCTCCTCTCACCGATGCAGGTGAAACACAGTCTCTCGATACGCCATTGGTCATGTGGGAAGTGTTGTACGATGGGGCCGTCTTGACCGTAGATGAAGACGGCAACGTCAGTAGAAATGTCATGACAGGTTCGGGATTGACGGCCGTATGGACCGTAAATCTGGACATCACGGCCAACAATGGACGTGTTGACGCTGCTCAAGAATTGCTGACTGTGGCGCATCAAACCGGTGTGTATGTCATTCAACTCTCCACACAAGACATCACATGGAACGTCAGTTCTGCAGACCCCGTGAACGACGCTGCTTTTGATCCTCAAGGTGATCTTTGGTTGGTTCACTTCGCAGGAAAACGCAGGGCGGAAGAATACACCCAAGAAGGGCCCACCGGTACAGCAACAACCGTCATCACCGCAGGCATTTCGGCCTTTGAATTCCTCAACGACGGCCGTATTGCAATCGCATCCTACGACCGGAACATCTACATCGAAAACGGGGGCGGCCAGCGAACTCAAACACTCAGCGATTCAACCGCTATCGTGACGACCTTGTCCGTGATTGACAACAACACCATGATTGCTGGAACAACGAGCGGGACGGCCTACAAATACGACATTGGTTCTTGGACGGCGACAATGGTTGACCTGCCGCACGCGAAGCAAACCACGTACATCGGGACCTATTCACAAGACAAGGTTGCGATCGGTGCACGGCAAGGAAAACTCTCCATTCTCAACACCACCTCATTCTCGGAACTTGAAACCTTTACGGGGTCTGGTGACATCATTGGTATGCTCCCCGAATTTAGCGGGCAGTTCTACCTGATCGGCAGCACACCTTCGCAAACCAAAATCCGCTATTTTGACCTGGACTCAGATCTGGACGGTGTCAACAATCTGGCCGACGCCTTCCCAAACGATGCGACACAAACGGCCGATTCTGATGGTGACGGGTACGGAGACAACCCCACTGGGTTCAACCCCGACGCCTTTCCCAACGACGCAACGCAATGGGCGGACGCCGACGCAGACGGCTACGGAGATGAAGCAACGGGCAACAACCCGGATCTGTTTCCCAATGTCCCAACTCAGTGGGCCGATGCTGATGGTGACGGTTATGGAGACAACCCCAACGGAGCCAACGCTGACCGTTTCCCTTCTGAGGTCACGCAATGGGCGGACCGTGACGGGGATGGTTATGGGGACAATCCCGCAGGATTCCGACCCGACTCCTGCCCCGATCTGAACGGCTTTTCGACCGAAGACCGATTCGGCTGCCCGGACAGCGACATTGACGGCCATTCCAATCCCGACTCGAACTGGACGTCGAGGGAAGGAGCAGACGCCTTACCAAGGGAACGAACCCAATGGATTGATGATGATGGTGACGGTTACGGGGACAACGTAGAGGGCGTGAACCCCGACACGTGCCCATGGGAATTTGGCACATCCATACAAGCGGTGTCACAAAACGCCACCTCACCAACTGGCTATGTCTCGGTCGCCTGGTTTGGATGCCTTGACGCCGACGGCGATGGGTGGGCAGACAGACTAGAATCACCTTTGATGGACAGAGACCCAAACGAACATTACGATGGAGATGGGGATGGCGTGGGATCCAATGCAGACTACGATGACGATCAAAGCAACATCCAAACCGAACAGGATCATTGCTTGAACGAAAACAACGACACTACTCCCGCCTGTATGGGGTGGAGGGACCCAGCGTACCAAGCCTACAGAAACACGTTGGAGAACAACAACACGCCCCTCACGTTCAACGCATGGAACACCTCGCAGAGCAACAGCGCAGGTGCATCAAACAGCTTGGGTGGTGTCGATGGTGACATCATCAATCAGGTGGTTATCGTCGGATTGATCGCCTTCGTAGCCCTCACGGGGGCCATTCTTGGCGTGGCCTATTTGATCAACCGGCGAAAAGAAACCATCACACAGAAAGAATACGGTGGAGTTTCATCCAACTTCACACAAATGGCGGCTCAAGAAGCGCTCGAAGGCAAAGGAGGCATCTCCGCAGCAGGAGGCATCGTGGACGATGCTTCGTGGGACGATGACATCGCCCAATTTGATTTCAACGAACCCAACAACGATATGAACGGTGGTGACGTTGCACTCACAGAGGAATTGGGTGAAGCGGGAGCCGTCGCTTACGATGAAGAGAGCCTTGAATCAATTGCAGGGGTCGGCCTTGCATCTGCCGAGCCAGAACAGGCGGAACCTGCAACTGAATCTGCTGGTCCGGCTCCAGAGGCGCCTGCTGATGCACCCCCAGTCCCAGATGATGGCCTACCTGCAGGGTGGACGATGGACCAGTGGCGCTGGTATGGACACGAGTACCTCAAAAATGCGGGTAATAATTAGACCCAAACGATGGGCAGCGATTCTTTGATCGCTCCAAGCTCGACGCCCGTGTACACCGGCTGACCGCCAATTTTGCACGTGCTCATCACGAGCCAAAGAAAACCGTTCCATGCGGTGCTGTCAGCGAACAATTCAACCTCGCCGTACATCGCTGCCATCAACAATTTGGATTCGGGTGTTTCAGAAGAACACAACGCTCGAACCAAATTCCTCGCCGTGAATTGAAACCCCTTGGGTCGCCATGCCATCATGTGGCTCACACCTGGAAAGGAGCGAGATTAAGACGCTCCACAAGGTGATCAACATCAACGTCGACCGCTTCTTTCATCCTTGCTCGAAGCATGTCAATTTCACCTCGCATCTTCAGCATCTTATGGGTTCGAATCATGTCCGCTAACAAGTCGTTTACACTGCGATAATCTCCGGTTGTGCGCAGCGTGTTCAGCTGCCTTCGAATTTCGTAACTCACGCTTACCGATGTCATTCCTTCGCCCGTCATCCCATCATCCCGATGTGAAGGTGGCCTTTGCGGTCTTAAAAGGTGCGAAATCGCACCCGAACGAACCTCTGTTTTGCGGTCCAATGTCACAGCGCCGAGGAACCGGTTTGACGTTCAATTTTCAATCGTGGTTCCTCCACGACACCGAACTCGCGGCGTATTTCTTTCACGCGCTGATGAACCTCACGAGCAAGGGTCCAATATTCCAACGACCCAGCACCTGCTCCAGAATTGGTAGGTTTGTTCAAAATCACCGTTGGTGCTCCACTCCAAGGAGCCTCTGCGACCTTTGCCAGTCGGCGCACCGTTGTGCTGAACACTTTGTTGGGCATTTTCTTGTTGACCTGGTCGCAAACATACGTGCTGAGTTTGGACCGGCCGTCCACCATGGTCATCACAATTCCAAAAATTTTCAGGTTCCTGTTGATTCGACGTTGAATCATTTTGATTGAATTCATCAGCATGCTGAACCCTTCAAGGGCGTAGTATTCGGCTTGTACCGGCACCATGACCCAGTTGGCAGCGCACATGGCATTGATGGACAACAGACCCAGCGAGGGAGGGGTATCGATGATGATGTAATCGAACTGATCCACGATAGGAAGGAGGGCTTCCTGCAGACGGGTTTCACGGCCGATTTTGTGACTGAGCTCAATTTCGGCGCCTGAGAGATGGATGTCGCTGGGAAGAACGTACAAATGGCCAGCGTTGATGGTGTCTGGAATTTTTTTCCCGCTGTTGCGGTTGCTCCATGCATCTCGCATCGAACGTGTCAATTCCTCCGGATGAATCAGATAATCCGCCATCAGATCAAGCTCTTCTCCAGAATCGTTGATGAGCAGGTCATAAACGGTTTTCTTGATCTTTTTTTTCTCCAATCCAAAGGAGGTGGCGCAATTCCCCTGAGGATCAAGATCGACAAGCAGAACCTTTGCCGGTGGGAGTTTTTGTTTGGGTGAACCTTTTGCTAGCGCTGCTGCGAGGTTCACCGCTGTCGTGGTTTTGGCGCAGCCACCCTTTTGATTGGCTACGGCAATCACCATCTTGTAAGGGTTCAATCAATCGCCTCCGGCAGGAAGAGAAGGTGAGCCCCCCTCTTTGAATGCAACCTCCAAAGGCCCAAGCGTCAAGCGGGTTGAATGACGGGAACGGGAACTTCGGAGAGGATCTTTCGCACGATGTGCATGCCGGTTATGCCTCGGATCTTGGCCTCCGGCTTCATGTTGATTCGATGAGAAATGATTTGAAGGGCGATGCCCTTGATGTCATCTGGTATGACGTAATTACGGCCCGCCACAGCAGCAGCGGCTCGTCCTGTTTTGAACAACGCCTGACTGGCACGTGGAGATGCACCGTTGATGACTCGGTGGTCTTCTCGGGTACGCTGGACGATCTCGATGATGTAGGACAAGATGGCAGGATCAACGTGCACGGTTTCAAGCGCCTTTTGCATGGCTACAACCTTCTTTGGGGATGTTACTTGGTCAACAACGTGTTCGTCTTGCCCTCTCAATTTACGACGAGCGAGGATGGCCTTCTCTTCTGCACGGTCCGGATAACCCATGCTCATTTTCATCAAAAAACGGTCCATTTGAGCTTCTGGGAGAGGGTAGGTTCCTTCCTGTTCAATGGGGTTTTGTGTGGCCAACACCACGAAGGGAGCAGGTAATTTGTGTGTGATGCCTTCAATGGTGACCTGCTTTTCTTCCATGGCCTCCAACAGAGCCGCTTGTGTTTTGGGTGGAGCACGGTTGATCTCGTCGGCGAGGAGCATGTTGGTGAACAACGGGCCGGCTCGGAGTTTGAATTCTCCAGATTTCTGGTCGTACATGTACGTCCCCATGATGTCGGAGGGAAGCAAATCCGGAGTGAATTGGACGCGCTTGAACTTGCACCCAAGCGCTCTGGCGAAGGTGTTGGCAAGAAGGGTTTTGGCAAGGCCAGGGAAATCCTCAAGCAACATGTTTCCGTTGGACAAAATACCAACGGTCACACGTCGAAGATTCTCGTTTTTTCCAATGATGACCTTGCTGACTTCATTCATCAAACTGTTCGAGATGGACGATACCGTGGCAATGAGGTCTTGAGTTCGTGCGCCGCCAGCCATGCTTGCTTCCATGTGAATGCCTCCTAGAACAACCCTAGACCTGCTCCTTTCTTATTTGAATGTGTGCGCTTTAATGTTCAAAAATGCTCAACTCACTCAAGCGAGATAAAAGGGCACCTGCGAGCCGAGCGATACCTCATGATTGCTTGTTCAATCAGCGGCCCCAGAAATGATTGTCCTTTCGGTGGAGAGCGACGATCTCATCAAGAATCTCTTCCTCAACTGAAGAAAGGTCTGACTTTCTCAATCTCTTCACGTGACGTTCTGGAACATCGACGTAAAATTCGTCCAACTCCTCGATATGGCGTCCAACCGTAGGGCCTTGAACAGCCACGGCAACTTCCTCACCCTGCATGGCTTCCATGACATCCTCTGATTCTCGAGTCCGCAGGCTCTTGATTTGGCCTACGGAGGTACCGTCCAGTTTCATCAACCGTTGACCGACATGAACCCGACCACCAAGCACACGCATGCCCACGATGGCAGGGCCTTTGGCTCGGAAGGTGTGATCTTTGAGGTACAAGACACGGCCAGGATACACCAACGTTTCCCTGGAGGCTTCTTCCAAGGCCTTGGTTCGCTCCTCAACCCACGCCTCAAAGGCATCCATAATGTGGTAGATGATCGGGCCAGCAATGAATTTCACATCGCTATCATCCGATTCAAGCGATTTAGCCACGTCGCTGGTGTTGGCCTTGGTGGAAAACCCAAGGATGACCTTTTGCAACGGATCGGAGGCGGATTGTGCCATGAGAATGTCCTTTTTGTTGACCGGACCAACGGTGGCCTGACGAACCGGTACGGAGCGCTGATGCAGTTCAAACGCCAAGGCTTCCAAGCCACCCACCGTGTCGGCCTTGATGACCACCCCGCTTCGCTCCTCTTCTGCTCCCCGGCACGCCTTTTGCTGACGATGGGTGGAGAATTCACGGCGAGCCATGATTTCGCTGCATGTTGAGCACATCACCGGCATGGTTTCGAACACCTCACGCCATTCTTCACGGAGGGCGGATTCTGCAGCTGCCTGTTCATCCTTGGTGTTGGCAAGATGCAAGGTGGTTCCTGCGATGGTGGCCTCGAGGTTGGGGGCGACGATCTTCACCCCACATGCGGCCTCGATGGTGTCAAAATTGACCCACCGTTTTCCTGCATCGCGCATTTCCGACATGCCTTGGGGTCGCTTAAGCCCCTTGATGTGCGTCTTGAATGGACCGTCTTGACCGGCCAACATGATTGAATCTCCCACCTTGAGGGTGCCTCGGTAGAGAATCACGTCAATGGTTTTACCCATCCCGATTTCGTCCCTCATCTCCAACACCGTTCCTTGGGCTGCACCGAGCGTATCGGTCAACCGGTCTTCGAGGAATCGCTCGGCCAAGCCCACCGTGACCGCCAGCAGGTCTTGCAGCCCCTCACCGTCTTTGGCCGACATGGGGACAAGAGCGACGCTTTGGCGGAAATCTTTGATTTGGTCGTACCGCTCCAGATTGAACCCATGTTCGGAAAATTGACCCATCAGTTTCCAGTACCTGTCTTCGAACAACGATCGGACATCTTCTCGTTGTTTGTGGAAGGATTCCATAAACGAGCGACCGCGTTCTGATCTCCAACCGTGCAAGCGGTCAACTTTGTTGCCAGCGATGACAAACGGCGTGCGGGTCTCTTTGAGGACTTGAATGGATTCAATCGTCTGCGGTTGTAAACCTTCCATGATGTCCACGACCAGCACGGCGATATCGGATACTGAGCCTCCTCGGTTGCGCAGTGAAGCGAACGAGTGGTGACCTGGTGTGTCGATGAACAACAAGCCGGGTGATTTGAATTCCTTTCCACCCAGCATGGCCGAACATGTTTCGTTCAACACATCGGCAGGGACTTCTGTGGCCCCAATGTGTTGGGTGATTCCACCGGCCTCTCGGTCCATGACACTGGCTTGGCGCTCAGAGCCGATGGACCGGACCATGTCGAGAACACTGGTTTTGCCGTGGTCGACGTGTCCGAGAACGGACACGATGGG
>QXXW01000066.1:0-25989 GCA_009887255.1 Candidatus Poseidoniales archaeon
CCACAGCAACAAGGTCCACACGATGGGCCATGCTCAACCATCGGCTCACAGCGATTGAAGGGCCTGCCGATCTGGCTGGTGAACCACGGGAAAACGTGGATTTCGGGGAGAATGCATCCCTCAGAGTATGGTCTGACCGGTGAGTTCTGCGCTGAGATCCCACAACCGGTCCGCATCGTCGTCGCTTCTCGCACGCTTGGCGAGTTGACGGGGTTTGGGCGAGCCTGCAAGTTGTGTCAAGCCTTTGGCACCAAAATACACCATGGGCGACACGTCTTCTTCCATCGCAGCGCGAAGGGTGGACCAGGATCCTTTTTCAGCACTCATGTTGAACGGGCGAAGCAAGAAATTACCGAAAGCAGCACCCAACGAATGACGCTGAAGGCTGGTTCGGGACCAACCGGGATGAGCCAAAGCGGTTCCGTAAGAAACCCGAGATGCTAAACCGCGAATAAACAGTTGATTGGCCAATTTGCTCTGAGAGTACGCCGCCCACGCATTGTAACGCCGTTGTGACCAGTTGACATCGTCCCACCAGAGTTTCCCCATGTCGCCGGCCACGCTGGTCACAGACACCACCCGTGAACCGGGGCTGGACGACAACAACGGATGAAGTCGGCACGTCAAGGCGTGATGTCCGAGGTGGTTGACCCCGAATTGTTGTTCAAATCCCTGTACGGTCCGACCAAGCGGCGGTACCATCAGTCCTGCGTTGAGAACCAAGCGGTCAAGACGTGAATGCCGATTGATGAATTCGTTTGAGAACGCTTCAACGCTCTCGAGGTCCGCCAGGTCAAGGTGAATGGCTTCGAGGCTCCCTTCAAGACTCGAATGGCGTATTCGCTCAATGGCTCCCTTGGCTTTTTCCATGTCTCGGCATGCGAGGGTGACGTCGGCTCCTCGTGCAGCGAAATGTTTGGCCGCTTCAAAACCAATGCCAGCGTTTGCTCCAGTGATGACAACCCGTAGGCCGGATGGAGACGCCATGTTGGTTGGTTTCCATCTCGCCATGAACAATCGTCACCGGTGTTATTCTTAAACCGGATTGCAGAATCAAGCGAAGAATGAAGACGAGCAAGGTTAAGGACACACGACCGTCCCTTAGGCCATGCTAAACGTAGGAGATACCGCCCCAGCCTTCACCCTGACCGCCACCGACAAGAGCACCGTTAGTCTGCAAGACTTCTCCGGTCAGCGCGTAGTGCTGGCGTTCTATCCCGCAGCCTTTACCGGTGTCTGCACCACAGAGATGTGCTCTTTCCAAGATTCGATGGCTTCCCTCAACGGCGTTGGAGCGACCGTGCTTGGTGTATCGGTGGACTCACCGTTCTCCAACGGCGCTTTTGCGAAGGAGAACGACTTGTCGTTTACCCTCCTCAGCGACGTTCACAGAACCATGATCACCGATTACGGCATGGCTTTCAACAACTTTGTCATCGATGGATACACCGTGGCTAACCGGGCCGTTGTGGTCGTGGAAGCCGATGGAAGCGTCGGTTATGTGTGGGTGTGTGAATCCCTCGGCCAAGAGCCAAATTACGACGAAATCATGGCGCACTGCAGCCAATGATCAGGCCAGTTCACCGCTGTTGTAATCGTTGATGGCTTGAACAATTTCTTCGCGCGTGTTCATCACAAACGGGCCGTAGCGCGCAATGGGTTCGTCCAGTGCCGGTCCACCGAGAACGAGACATTCAGCGCCTTCATCGTCAGCGACGAGAGAAAAGGAACGACCGTTGGACAACAACCCAAGGCTTCCGTCCTCAAGGCGACGCCCTTCAACGGACATGGAACCGCCGAACGTGTAGAGCATCATGTTGTGATCGTGTTCACACGGGTGAACGTAAGCCGCCCCGGGTTGCAACCGGAGGTGAATGTAAGTGATGGGTATGACCGTATCAATGACCGCTTCGACACCAAGCGCCTTTCCTGCGATCACTTTTGCCCAAACATCGCCCGACTCCGATTCAACGACTGGAATGTTGGCTGAGGGAATGTCTTGGTATCGCGGCATCATCATCTTGTCTTTCGCTGGCAAATTGACCCAGATTTGAAACCCATGCACACGACCGCCGTTTTCCAACAGTTCGTCCTGAGGGAGTTCGGAATGAATCACACCTCTCCCTGCCGTCATCCATTGAACATCGCCTGGGTTGATGTCCCCGTTGTTGCCGGCCGAGTCCGAATGGCACATGGTTCCATCGAGAAGGTACGTCACGGTCTCGAACCCACGATGGGGGTGGCTCGGTGCACCGATGGCTTCCCCTGGGGCGTACACCACCGGACCCATCTCATCAAGAAGCAAGAAGGGACTCATCAAACGACCCATGGCAACGGGTCGGCGAACGCTGAACCCACCGCCTTCCTTGACGGTGTGCGTAGGGACGATGGAGGTGAGTGTGCGGTTCACAGGGCCACGCCCTGCATCAAGCTGTGAATGACATCCCGAATGGAATCCTCGTTCACGGGTTTGGTTTTGTTCACGACCAACGTGCGACCAACCACATTGCATCCCACATATGCGAGTTGCATCCGCATGGCCATGAGTGCGTGCTGTCCACCTCCACCAGAATGTGTCCCAAGCGCAACTGAACGATGGCGAAAGAGCGTTCTGAAGTCGTCCCCTTCGCGGCTGAGCCATGCGACCGCATTGTTGAGGCAAGGTGGAAACGAACCGTTGTACTCCGGAGCCAACACCACCCAAGCCTCGCTGCTCTTCAGGGCATCAACCAAGGGGGTCAAACCCGGTGGGCGAGGTTCGTTGTTTTCACGATGGATGGTGAACAAGGGGAGGTCATGGTCGTTCAATTTCACAACCGATGCTTCGTGACCCATCGATTGAGCCACCTTAGCCACGGTCTTCCCCAACACAACGTTGTTGCCATCGGATGCGATGATGATGGAAATCTTGGCCATGCATTTTCCACCTCCCCGACCCTTTTAGGGTTGCCAGTCAACGTCACGATACCGGAGGCCATTGAATGCAAGAGCGGAGTATCGGGCGAGTCAACGTTCATGCCCACGGCCCTTCCACTTGGCTGAACGCCTTCATGAACCGCCAGGAAGGATTCGTTGTTCCAACTACGCTTGATGAGGCCAACACGGTGATTCACACCGTTCACCACAGTCAGCACACGGGTCGGCAGGGATTGGATCATTCCATTGAAGCCTTCCATGGTCTGGTTGATAGCATCAAATCTTCCGAGTCCATCAGCCGGTTGGTCGTGATCACCGACTTTGGGGGTTTTGACGGGAAGCGTTTTGTTGAACAATCGTGGACCTCCGTTCAAGGGGCCAGTCTTCGCAGTGAACAGGGAATGTCAAGCCTCATCGTTGAAGTCCTTGCCAAGAGCTTGGCCAACGCAGGCAAAGAGGTGGTGTGCGTCCGATGCGACAGCAAAGCCCACCCAGAATTGATGAACGCCATTGAATGGTCCGTACAAGCACCCGCTGAAACGCTCAAGTTGATGCATAAGCCAGAAATCCCCGACCTCGACGGCTGGGTGGCGGTTTGCCTTGACACGAAGGGCGTTCACCTCGGTGATGTAGGACAAGCAGTGTGGAATACTCGCACAGGGAATTAAATGGGACCCTGAAGACCTCGTTGTTATGTCGGAAGAACTGATTGTGAAGCATGCCATGGAGGCCAGCACGGATTTCTTGGTCTATACTGGAAATTTTTGCGGTTACTGCAAGGCCCTCAAGCGACTTCTCGACGGGAAAGGATTGACCTTCACCGAACACAACTTCGACGAGCATCCTGATTACAGAACCGCAGTGGTTCAGGCCACGGGCCACCGAACGGTCCCGGTAGTGTTTGACATTCGGAGTGGACAAACGATGTTTATTGGTGGGTTTGATGAAACCAATCGGTACATCAGGAAAACGTCGTGAGCCACTCTTTCAGCGCATCGTGATGCTCGATTGGAATCATGTGCCCTTTGGGGTGCTCGATCAGCTCAACCGCCCATCCTCCCGACTCAAAAAGGTGGGCAATTGCCCATCCGTCTTCAATGGGAACCCGCAAATCTCGTTCACCGTGCATCCAAAACATGCGTTTCCGTTCGAGTTCACCAAGACGCATACGCAACTCCATGGGACGCACCAGCCGTGTCCCCATGCACACCAAACCGACAATCCTGTCAGCCACGGGAAGGTGAAGCAGTTCTTGTGCCATGGCACCGCCCTGAGAAAAACCACCAACCACCAGTGGCCCCATCGGTGCTTGCGATGCAATGAGTTGTTCAAGTTGTGAGAGAGAGGCGTCCACGTCCATCAGTTCTCGACGAGAAAGGTTCCTTCTGCGAGTCACATCGGCGTCTTCGTCCTCGTACCGCCACCAGGTTCTGCCCCTGATGGGATGCGGAAATCGGGCTTCGGGAACCAGCAAGGTCCAGCCTTCTGGCAGAACCTTCTCTGCAAACGGTCGCATCATGCTGGCGTCGCCGGTCATGCCGTGCATCATGATGAGGGTAGGCAATGAACCACCTCAAAGCGTCCACTGGGTAACGATGGCACCAGCAACTCGGAAATGAAGCATGGAGGATTGCCCCCGTAGATTGACGGTCAGCGAATAATCGCCGGAAGTTGATGGAACGGTCCCAATGGTGCCCGATTCAGTGGCGCCAGAACCCCACGTGCGAATCAAAGGAGAAGCACCGGTGTGGTCGTTCATGGTCAAACTGCCAGATCCTCCACCTGCGATGGTGGCGTCGATGTACCAAACCAAGGCGTCCCATTCCGAGCCGTCAGGATGGCCGCTGTCGAGAAACGAGTCGTACACATCGTTGTCGGTGCTTTCGTACACGTTGTCAAGAAGGTCCCGGGCACGATAAAAATGGACGTCGCCTTCGTAGCCCGTGTTTACTTGGTTCAACTGCATTCGCAGTTGCTCCACGCCATCATCGTCCGACCATACGAACGAGTCAAGGAAACCTGCTCGACCGCTGAAGGCGTAGTCCAACCGGTGACCGTCGGAGGAGGTCGCTTGAACCTCAACCACGCCGTCATAGATGGAGACCGTCGTTGCCGACCATTGTTGGCCGAGAAGGGTGAACATCCACGTGTCACCCAGCGCCCAAGGGAAGTTGAACACCTGCTGTGCTTCACCTTCTTCGAAAACGGACAGACCGTCCAATGTGATTCGACCGAGGAACGGATTGTGATTGATCACGGCATGGCGTTGGGCTTCCCGTTCGCTTGAAATCCCCAATTGGTACACACCGTCATCCTCATCCAACTCTGCCACGACCAAGCGAGCACTGTCTTCATCAAACTGTGGCGTGCTGAAGGTGTAGAGCCACTGGTCTCCAACCGACCATGTCGGCAAGAGCAATTCGCTTTCCGACGTGCTCCCGTAGCCGTCGGTGTCCACACTTGGTCCGTCCAAGCATCCGGCCAAGGCCAAACTGCTGAGCAGAAAAACCATGAACACGGCTTGGCGCATGAAGTGGCGTCCAGTCCGGTGCTTGAAAGGCTAACGCTCCAAACGAGCCGGGCTTGGTTCAGAGGAGGCCGGTCTTGCTGAGGAATCCATCGGCTCCGGCCAGGACCACAGCGACGATTGACATCAGTTTGATGAGGATGTTCAGCGATGGACCGGAGGTGTCTTTGAACGGGTCGCCAATGGTGTCACCAATAACGGCTGCATCGTGAGCGGCATCGCCTTTCTTGGCGCCTTCGATGTGGTTCTGCTCAATGGCTTTCTTGGCGTTGTCCCAAGCACCACCTGCATTGGCCATGAAGAGGGCCATGAGGACACCGGTGACGAGAGAACCTGCAAGCAGCCCACCCAATGCGTCCCAGCCGAGTACGTACCCAACGATGACTGGAGCAAGGATGGCTACCAGACCCGGCCCAACCATCTCACGAAGGGCTGCTTTTGTCGAAATATCGACACAGGTTTGAGAGTCGGGCTTCACGCCTTCTTTTCCTTCCAAGAGACCGGGGATCTCCTTGAATTGGCGGCGGATTTCAATCACCATCTCACCAGCTGCCTTGCCGACGGAAGTCATGGTCATAGCAGCGACAACAAACGGTAGACCGCCACCAATGAGGAGGCCGATGACAACCATCGGGTTGTTGAGGCTGAGGTCGAGAGTCTCTGTTCCTGTAGTCAAGGCAGCGGTGTAGGCTGCAAAGAGGGCAAGACCGGTAAGAGCGGCTGAGCCGATAGCAAAGCCCTTTCCAACCGCTGCTGTGGTGTTTCCGATGGAATCGAGTTCGTCGGTGATGGCACGAACATCGTCGCCCAAACCGCTCATCTCAGCAATGCCACCGGCGTTGTCTGCAACTGGACCGTATGCGTCAACGGTCATGGTCACGCCAACCGTTGCGAGCATGCCCATGGCTGCCATGGCGATGCAATAGAGACCGTACTGTTCGCCACCGAATTCGTTTGCACCCAGAATACCGAGAGCAATGAGACAGACGGGAATGAAGGTGGACATCATGCCCACAGAGAGCCCAGCGATGGCGTTGGTTGCTGGACCGGTCTTTGACATTTCACCAATGTGAGGGATGGCCTTGGTTTTGATACCGAAGACCGGCTCGATTCCGGTGTAGTATTCGGTCACCAAGCCGATGAGAATACCGATGATGCTACCGAGCACAACGGAATGCATGACACCAAGTTCAACATCAATGAGGCCTCCGTTGATGGCAAGGTAGCCGCCGGCCCAAAACAAAGCGGCTGAAATGAAGGTTGTGTTGCGCAGGGCTGCTGCGGGATCGCTACCGTTCTTGAGGAAGGTCATGGAGAACACACCAACGATGGATGCGATGTAACCGATGAGGCCGAGCATGATCGGCATCATGACATAATCGGGGGCAACGCTGCTGTCAAAACCGTTGGCGATGACCATGGCGGCAATGATGGATCCCACAAAGGATTCGAAGATGTCAGCACCCATACCGGCAACGTCACCAACGTTGTCTCCAACGTTGTCTGCGATGACACCTGGGTTGCGGGGGTCGTCTTCGGGAATACCCGCTTCAACCTTCCCGACAAGGTCCGCCCCAACGTCGGCAGCTTTGGTGTAAATACCGCCGCCAACACGTGCAAAGAGAGCAATGGAGGAAGCACCCATTCCGAATCCAGCCGCAGCACTCACGGGGTTGAGAGCGCCATCGGTGGTTTCACCTGCACCCAACCAGAAAGCGATGAGGGAGATGCCGAGCAAACCGAGTCCGCCAACGGAGAGGCCCATAACAGCGCCACCGTTGTAAGAAACGGCAAGGGCGCCGGCTTGGCCATCGGTCTTGGCCGCCATGGCGGTTCGGCCGTTGGCAGATGTTGCCGCTCGCATGCCGGAGAACCCGGCGAGAACGGATGCCAAGGCACCCGCAAAGAAGGCGATGGAGGTGTCAACATCGTTGATGAACGCCAGCAGAGCGCCGACCACAACGACGAAGATTGAGAGGACTTTGTATTCTGCAAAGAGGAACGCCATAGCCCCGTCTTGAATTTCTTGTGTGATGTCGGCAACGGTTTCGTTGTCTATCTTCACCTTGTTCACTTGTTGGTACAGCACAAATGCAATCACCAAACCAAGCACACCAGCAGCCGCAGAAATCAGTGGAATGTTATCGAGCATCATCATCACCTATGACCCGGCCACCTGAGAACCATTCATAAGCAGTTCCCCCGTAAAAACGGCCCAATGGAGGGTTTTACCTCCGCTTAAGTGGAACCATGACAGCATTCCAGCGGGCAATCGTTGAAAGAGGGTGGCTGAGTGGGTGAGCCATGGACATCAGTGCCGAGGAGATTTTGGCCGAAATTGGGCCGGTCCAAGAGGTCCTTGATGCGCACGACGGTGTCGTCAACGTCCTGGATACCACCGACGGAAACATCATGCTCTCCCTCGACGGAGGTTGCAACGGTTGTTCTTCAACACCCATGACGGCCATGCAGATCTACTACTCGCTCAAAAAACTCGAACCCGTGAACGACGTGATCTTCGTCAACGGCGAGTTGCCCGATTACATGCGGACGTTCATCGACCAGAAAATGGCAAAAGAATCCGCTGAAGGGAACTCTTCTGCAGACGCAGACGAGGAGCCGCAAGGCGAAATCGTCTGATCACTCCTCTTCGCGGCGACGAATGCTGTGCGGGTTGGCTCCAAAAGAGACGTTTTCTCCTTTGATGTTCATTCTCGCCGAGATGGCCAACACGATGCAGACCACCGAGAGGGGAAGGGGGAGGTAATTTGAGCCCCACAACGTGCCTTCTGACAGGTAAAGCCACCACATCACGACGGCAGCGAGAATCAGCGTGGTGAAAATGATGTTCTGGACCACCAGTTCCGCCTTCTCGGAACGAGAGAAGGTGGCAATAAAGGTGAACAACACCGCTGAAACACCGCAAAGGGCTTCTGCAAGGTGTTCAATCACCACGGGGTCGACCATGAATCCACCACCGACGCCCCTCATTTGAACATGCGGGCTCGGGCGAACCTTTGTCAAGGGTCGTCCAGTCTTTTCACCATGGCAGGTGGTTCGTTCGTCCTTCCCAAACCGCGGCCCAACGGCCCTCCGTTCTTTTCGAGGAACCAAGTGGCGAATGTGTTGCATCAGGTCGCCGTCCTTTTGGAACTCCAAGGCGCCAACGTGTTTCGCGTCCGATCCTACCAGAACGCCTCAAGGATGTTGGGTTCGGTGACCGAGGATTTTGGCGAACTTGTCCTCAGCGGGGCCATTTTTGACATGAAAGGCATCGGCAAAGGGCTCGGCACGGCACTAACGCAAGCCGTAACGGAAGGGGCATGGCCTCAAGACTGGCACGATTTGCACGAGAACACGCCACCAGGCCTGATCGAGATGCTCGGCATCCCCGGCTTGGGTCCAAAACGAATCAAACTCATGGCGGAAGAACTGGGCGTTTCAACGGTCGCTGAGTTGAAGGAAGTGGCCCTTGACAATCAAATTGCACCAATGAAAGGCTTCGGCAAAAAGTCGCAACAGCGGATCCTCGACGGCATTGAATTGCTATCGAGGTTCAGGGCTCGTCGTCGCCTTGACATTGGCCTTCGATACGGTGAAGCGTTTCAACTCAAAATCGCAGCCATTGAGGGGGTGCATCGGGCAACACTTGCCGGTTCAGCGCGTCGGCGTAAGGAAACCATTGGTGATTTGGACCTGGTTGTTTCGGTGGACCAAGAAGACCATGAACGCGTGGCCAACGCCATTCTCAACCTCAACGGAATCGCTGATGTCAAAGGTGCAGGGGATTCAAAAATCAGCCTGATTCTTGACACGACGATTTTTGACGAATCCTTTGCAGTGGGTCACATTGACGCCAATGTTCTCGACGCCATTG
Source organism: Candidatus Poseidoniales archaeon (assembly GCA_009887255.1). Lineage (GTDB taxonomy): Archaea > Thermoplasmatota > Poseidoniia > Poseidoniales > Poseidoniaceae > Poseidonia. The sequence continues at coordinate 9,321 of QXXW01000066.1, forward strand.
GCGGAGACGACTACGAACAGTTGGAAGCCGGCGGCACCATCGACGCGCAAGTTCGATTGGTCCCTCCACATGTTGAACCGTTTACTTTGGCCTACTTCACAGGAAGCAAGGAACACAACATCGTGATGCGCCAACGCGCCATTGATCGAGGTCTCAAGCTCAACGAGTTTGGCCTGATACCGGATGCAAAAGCAGGGGACTTGAAGGGCATGGAAGCCGCTGCGTTCTCGCTGAGCGTCGATGACGAGGCAGGGATCTACTCCCATCTGGACCTTGCCTTTGTTCCACCAGAACTTCGGGAGGACACCGGAGAAATCGACGCTGCTGCCAACAATGCCCTGCCCAACCTCATCGAGGTGCCCAATGTGCTGGGCTCACTGCACAACCATACCACCCTCTCTGACGGAGAAGCCAGCCTCGAACAGATGGCGGACACGGCCAGGAAAATGGGATGGTCTTGGTTGGGCATCGCCGACCATTCACCAACCTTGAAAATCGCCAACGGGGCGAGCGCAGAAGATTTGCTGGCTCAGGGGCGGACCATCGCCACATACAATCGGCAATGGGCCGACGAGGGCACTGACTTCAGGCTTTTTCACGGTGTTGAGTCCGATGTTCTCGAAGGCGGTCGCCTTGACCACCCGGATGAAGTGTTGAGTGAATTGGATTACGTGGTCGCCAGTGTCCACGCCATGACAAAATGGCGGGGAAGGGACGAAGTTGAGAACACCGAGGAATTGCTCCGTGTCATCGACCGCCCTGCAACAACCGTATTGGGACACCCCACAGGTCGAATTCTGCAGGGGCGTGAAGGGTACGAAGTTGACCTGTTCGCCGTCCTTGAACACATGGCGGACCACAACGAAGCTGGGCGCCTCAAGGCCATTGAATTGAACGCCAGCCCTTACCGTTTGGACCTCGATTGGCGCCTTTGCAAACATGCCAAAGGATTGGGTGTTCCCGTAGCCATCAATCCCGACGCCCACTCCATCCGAGGACTCAGCGACATCGCTTACGGCGTGATGGCTGCTCGCAAGGGGTGGCTTGAGCCAGCCGACACCCTCAATGCCATGTCCGGAGCGGAACTTGCATCTCTCCTGAACCGAGGTTGAAGCACACCTTCATGACTTACCTGCGGATGGTGCATCCATGCGCACGCTCCGAACCGTCATCATGGGTGCTTCCATGGCCCTGCCAGGGTTGTTTCTTGGGTTGTTGATTTGGATCATTGCTGGCCAGCCCGCCGATGGAGAATCACCGCTCATCGAAGCGGTAGCGTGCAACCTCATTCCGCTCACATCCATTTTCCTCGGTGTGTTCTTTGGGTGGAAAACCGGCGAGGAATACAGCGCCAATTACGAACCCAAGGCGTGATGGCATGAAGCGATCGGACAAAGCGGCCATCATCGCCACCATGCTCGAAGAATTGTATCCTGAAATCCCGGTCCCGCTGGACCACTCCAACCCGTTTGAACTCTTGGTGGCCGTCCTCATGTCTGCCCAAACGACCGATTTGAAAGTGAACGAGGTCACACCGGCCCTGTTCTCCAAAGCCAATCATCCGGCCGCCATGGCCGAACTCCCTGTTGAAACCATCTTGTCCGACATCCGACAGGTGGGGCTTGCACCAACCAAAGCGAGGAACATCAAACGGTTGTCAGAATTGTTGGTCGAGCGGCATGCTGGTGAAGTTCCTTCTTCTTTTGCAGAATTGGAAGCCCTTCCCGGGGTGGGCCACAAGACAGCGGGCGTGGTCATGGCGCAAGCGTTCGACGTTCCTGCCTTTCCCATAGACACCCACATTCATCGATTGGCTGCACGATGGGGGTTGTCCAATGGCACAACGGTTGAAAAGACTGAGAAGGACCTCAAAGCGTTGTTCCCCAAAGAAAAGTGGAACGACTTGCACCTGCAGATCATCTTCTTCGGCCGTGAACACTGCCCCGCACGCTACCACGATTTGACGACCTGTCCAATTTGCTCATGGACGGCCACTAAGAAACGTATCCGAGACGAAGCGAAGCGTTGAGCGGATCACAACAAGGAAAAGTTGCGACCGACAAGACTTGTGACCAGGATAACGGCCCCGAGCACCATCGTGATGCGAAGGGCAACGTGCAGCGAGCCCTCTTCATGCGCTTCACGTGCGAAGGCATACGCCAGGAGGGCGAGTGAGGAGGTTTGGAGGATGGCCGATATGGCTGAAAAGAGGTCGACTTGCGTAGCGTGTCCTTTGAGGTCATCCGCAAATTGGTCCGCAGCCCCTTCCTCCGTGAGGTCATAATCCGAGGCCACGGGCACCGAAGAATCCAGCGGGAATTCACTGAAAACGGAAGACACCACGAGGATCGCTAATCCAAGTGTAAGCCACAAGGAGAACGAATACAGATTGCCCTTCTTCATGGCAGCAGTGGAAGGCTGGTAGGGCGATGTTGTAGCAGAAGGCGGTAGCGGTGGTTGCATGGTGGCACTTTGACCATCAGCGGTTTGAAGTTTGCTTCGTCAAGTGTTGAATGCAGAACGGGCGTTTTCCAAGATGGTGGCTGTGCCAAACGAGGCCAACCCAGCCACCCATGTGAGGAGAACCATTTGGCCAATGGCACTGGTTCGTGTTCCACCACGTAGCCTCGTCGCAATGGATGAAACCGCCATCACCTGCATCAATATCAGCAGCGATACAACGATTTTGAAATATCTGATGTTGTCTTCGACCGACGAAGAGTCATTCATCACAGGGAGGGCGACACCTCCTCCGAAGTCGGAAAGAGCGTTAACATCGCTTTGACCTAGGCCAGAGGCTACGCCTGCGATGGCTTCCCCAAGTTGAACCACGATGGAGGTGGTGACGTTGAGGGTCGCAACGCTGGAGATAAGCAAACCCATCGCCACGCCCCACATGGTGTTGGCAGACAACGACCGACGGTTTCTCAGCGACAAGAGATTGCCCACCGACCGAGACACCATCTCTGCGGTCGCAGCCGGTTGTCCAGAAGATTGGGAACCTTCGATGTAAATTCGGGTGTATCGAGAAATCACGGCCGAGTTGGTGTCGGCGGTGAAATAATCCCATGCCCGGTCTGAATCAATTCGGGTACTCAGACGCTTTTCGAGACGGTCAATCGAGTTGTCAAGAGGACCAAAGTCAATGCCGCGCAAGGCTTTGATGGTTGCCGAGGGCTCGGCCGAGCGAGCCTGGGCGGTTCCCCCGAGGGCCCGAATAAAATCGGGGTATGTTTCGTCACGGCGCTGAATTTGGTTCTCTTCTCGCCGAACCATTGTGGATGGAATCAAGAAGGCAGTGAACGGTACCACGATGTAAAGGAGGCCCCATTTGTCCCACTCAGATGTGATCAAGCCCCAAATTGCAAAGAGTGTAAGCAAGGAAACCACCACCAACCCCGCACTGATGCCAGAAGCGACCAAAAACGAACGACGGAAATTGATTCGAAACGGCGTGTCCATTTCGTCACGAGCAAACGTGAGGTCGTTGGGAATCGTTGCGCGGAAAGCAAACACAGCCCCGACTTGAATAAAAGCAAACATCAAGGACGCAAGCAGGAGGAAACGCAGCCTCGATGCAATTTCAATGGGCGTGTCATCACCGGTTCCAACCTCAAACAACACCAAGTGTATTCCTGCAATGACCAAACCAAACAAACCTGCGGTCACAAGCGAGACATAGATTTCTTGGAGGGTGTCAACGGATTCCAGTCGTGTGTCGTAGAGGGTGTTGTACTGCTCGGCAATGGTTTCCTGCTCGGAGCGCATGAATTCGTCAATCGGTTGCCCTGCTTCGATGGAAAACGCCATTCGATCGAGAAAGTCTGACCACAACGGACTCGGACTTTGATGAGCAACAATGCGGGCCGCTTCAGGCAGCGAAGTGTTCCATTTGTCCACCAGGGTTTCAATGCGTTTGACCTCTGCAGCCAATTCGCCATAATCCCTCATTTGTTTGAGGATATCAAAAATCGACTGTGCACCGACTTCACCGATTGACAAAATACCCATTCGCGTGATGAACATGTGCATCTCTGCTTCAATCATGGTGGCTGAGCGTTGCACTTCAAGAAGCGGAAAAGCAATGCTTGCAGCTGTTGCCATGGCGGTCAACATCAAGGGAAACAACACGCCAGTAATGCCCGAGAAGAGAGCACCATCGGCCAAACCACCGGTCAAGAAGACCACGAGGATTCCAATAAGGAACGTGGCGATGGATACGGGAAGGACGTAGAACAGGCCGAATTTGGCCGGAGGCATTTCCAAGCGACGGAGGGCAATTTGCCAAATCGGCATTCTCTCCATTCGAATTCACCTCCTCACGTATGGTTAATGCCGACCCAGGTGTCAACAGCACGGTCAAAATGCTCCCAACCGTTGGAATAGTACAGCCCCAACAGGTCAAACACGTCGTCGTAGTGGGTGAGGTCACGGTCAGCCATGCGCTGAATGGCAGCTGCTCGTCGCAACATTTCATCGTAAATGTCACGTTTGTTGGCAAACCCTGCCATGGCTGCAATTTTGTTCTCGAGGAGGTGGGATTGGAACATACCACGGAAATAGTGCTTGTCTTTGACGGGATCCCATTCGAACATACCACGGGTCAACACACCGTCGCTGTGTTTGTTGTAGCCAATCACTTCATCAATTCCGGTCACACGACGTGCGATTCCTCCACCGGGGGCCTCAACCACTTCTTGGAAGATGGCAAAGTTGAGGTTGTCGAAGAAACGGATGGGCACGTTGATCGGGTCCCCTGTGAACCGTTGAATCATTTTGACGATGGACGATGCGTGGAAGGTGGCGATGACCGGGTGACCGGTCTGCATGGCTTGGAAGGCCGTAGCTCCCTCAACACCACGTATTTCACCGATGATGATGTAACGAGGACGACTTCGCAAAGCGGCTTTGAGGAGGTCAAACATTTCGACCCTGGAATCTTCGTTTTTCGCCTCCCGAGTGACAAGACGTTGCCAGATCTTGTGACGAACCTTCACTTCGGGCGTGTCTTCTGCAGAGTAGATTTTGACGTTGTGGTCAATGAACGGGAGAATTGCATTGAGCGTTGTGGTTTTACCCGAGGCGGTTTCACCGGACACGAGCACGGACATACCGTATTCTAAGCAAATCCAGATGTAAGCCGCTTGTTGGGCAGACATGGTGCCCCATTTGATGAGTTGAACCACTGAGATGGTCTCTTCAGCAAACTTACGGATGGTGAACGACGGACCCAGCATGGAGACGTCGTCAGAGAAAATGATGTTGATACGAGAGCCGTCCAAGAGCACGCCGTCAATGATGGGTTTGTTGTCCGATACTGGACGCCCAATACGTTCAGACATGGCCCGAAGGAACCGTGAGAGAAGTTGTCGTTCTCTGAAACGAATGTTGGAGGTCACCATGCCGAAGACCTTGTGGTCCATGTGGATATGTTTCAATCCAACCGAGTGAATGTCTTCCAGCATTTCATCGGACAGCAGGGGCTCCAAGGGCCCGTTTCGGATCAGGTCTCTGATGATCACGTAATTGAGCCGCTCACGTTGAGCTTGTGACACGGTCAACCTCTTGTCGTCCATGCCAATCATTTCCCACAATCGACCCTGGCGGCGAACAAGGTTGCTCGCTTCGGTATCAAGAATGGTATATCGTTCAATCATCCCCTCGAGGATGGATTCGAATTCCGTGTCGGTGGTGAACGAGGGCGCAGATGGGGCTTCTTGGAGGAGGGTTTCAACCAACTCACGGCGGATGTTTTCTTCTTCTTCCGTGAGTTGTGGCTCAAGTCCAAACCAGAGAATGGTTCCGCCGCCTTCGTCATCGGCTGGTGGTTCGTAAATGTGAACAAAAATTGGTTCTTTGGTGATGTAAATCAGATTGAAGGGTCGTTCTTTCTTTGCGTCCCGATCCAAAGGCCCGTAATAGATTGGCCTTGAGCCGTACTGCATCTCGAAATCTCGAACCCAATTGGCGATGTGCGGATGAGCCGCCATGACACCGTTGAGGTCTCCCTTAGCAAATCGAGGTTCGTCGCTCATGGTTCATCCCTCCAAATCAGCTTACCGCCGTAATGTCAACAATGAAGCCCATACCTGGCTCTACCCGCCAACCAACAGAAGTTTGTAATGGACCAGCGGCCCTCAGGAACCGAGTGATGACGATCGACCGTTTGAGTTCGCCACCGATCAAAACGTTGTCAAGGTCGAGGACCACTTCGGCGGATGCCCGAAGCGAGTGAAGTAAATTGCCATCCATTTCCTCGGGGTCAGCGCACAGCATGAACGAACGTCCTTCTGAGGCGATTTTCCGGAGTTGTTGAATCAATTCGAAATGATCTTGTTTTTCCATGTTGTCCGGCAGCAACGAGCCCACCGAGTCGATCAGAATGACATCGGCAGCCGGTATGGCGGGGCTGTTCAATATTTCTTCGAACGTGACGTCTTGCCGTGAATCAGCAACCGTTCCGTATCGACTCAGGACCATGACTTGGCCGGTTCGGATGAAATCCGTCATACCGTATCCAATGCTTTCCATTTGTTCAATCCAGCCCCGAGTCGTCAGTTCTGTAGTGATGACGAGAATTTTGACACCGTTGTGAGCCATACCGTGAATCAGCCGCTGAGAAATGAGTGATTTTCCCGCACCGACTTTGCCTTGAAGCAAATAGATCGAGCGGTTGGGCATGCGAAGACCCATCGTGTCTGCCAGTGAATCCGTCTCAACTTCAAACGGGAAGCCGTCTTCTACCGGTTTGTGTGCGATCATGAAGGGGCTTTCATCAAACGACATTCAGCCTCACCTCCGCATTAAGCGTAAAGCCGTGTGTTCGTCCCTGAATCATCTCTGAAACACCGATGAAATTGATACTGACATCGGTGCCATCGGTGTACGTCCAAGCCGTATCGGTCAATTCCAATTCAAGCAAGGTCCCCGGGTCCCAATCGGTCCCCGACGGCAGGACACTTGTGGATGTGGTCGAAACGACCGTACCGTCGACATAGGCTTCAAACTCCGTGGTGCTCAATGTGTACTCCCCCGTGTTGGAAACGTAGATGGTCATGGTGTCGGTGGTTGTATCGTAGGCTACCATTGCCAGGTCCCCAATGATTTCTGCATCGATTTGATCGGCTACCATGTCAGAACGTCCGTTCGTTTGGACCACACGAAGCGAGTCGCTCCATGCTGAGATCAAAACAGAACTGGCTGTCGCAGAAATGAAAAGAGCCGTAATCAGCATGATCATGCTTGATGCTCCGCCATCCGCCATGTCATCAGGCCTCCAGTGAAACGGTGATTGATCCAACCGTCAACGACAAGCGTTCTTCCATAATGGCTGGTCCTGTGTGGACGAGCGTCAAGGTCTCACCCGAGTACCAGTTCGTGGTTGGGGTAGGGGGGGTGTAAAGTGTTGAAAACTGGGCGGCATCTTGGCCGTCGAAGAACAACCACATTCTATCGTGAGGCACGGTTGTTGAACCGGTGTTTGTGAAGTTGGCGTAAACTGCATCCCCAAGGGTGGCACTTAGACTCGCCCCTGAGGCCCCAGGGCATGCTGGGGTGCAATCGATGTCGAAACCTGGGAACGTCACATAATCTCCGTGGCTGGTGATCACCACGCTGTTGATTGTGCCTGTCCCGTCGACTCCATACGTTCCTTCAAATCCTCCACTGCCGGTTGACGATTTCAATGACCCGGAATTGTACCCCGAGCCGCCGCTGTTGATGGTGACGGAAACAACTGCTCCGTCATCCACAACCAAGTCATCAATGGAAAAGGATGGAATCGGTTTTTCTGCATCGTCAATTCGGTCAATTCCCGAATCAATTTGCAATGTGATGGACTGATACGCCATCGAAAAGACCACCAGCATCGAAACGCCGATGATCAATCCACCGATTCCAGCCGAAGCACCCATGTCACTCTTCTCCTCGAATACCGTGAAGCTGTCGCCATGAGGATACAAGCGCTGAAAACACCAACAGTTGCCGATGAGGCAGATGGTCGTCCAAGGCTGTATCGGGATCTCCTGGTTCCGCAAGTTGGACAATGGCTAAGACAGCGTTGCCTTCTGTTTCAGAAAGCATGCCGGATTCCATGGCCTTCTGAGCAAAACTTACTGCAGCCAGACCTGACATGTGGTCCAACAGCAATGCGGCCACTGTGGGGGCGCCCGTGTTGTTGGAACTCGAGCCACCTCCTCCAGAGCGAGGTGCCACCAAGAACGGATTGGCAGCCAGGGCTTGTGCTTCGTAAAGTTCCACGAGTCGGCCTTGGTCATCTTCCATCATCCGTGAGGTGCCGTTGACCTCCATCACTTCGCCGTCAGCGGTGATGATTCGATCTCCGGAAACCTCGTCGATGTCTCCGCCTTCTTCGCCAGTGGTTGCATCCGCAGATTGGTGTTCGGCCGTTGGAACAAGAGTGGTCCCTTCTTCCAATCGAACCTCGACCTTGCGAAGCACGTCCTCAACCATGTCCAAACGACTGCTGAGAAGTCGTTCCAGACCAGAGGTGTCCACTGTGGCAGTCTGCGGGACCACCGGTGCTGCTGGGGCCATTGAGGCTGCAACACCGGGGACACTCTGCTGACTGCTAAGTCGAGCGCGGGTTGGGCCGGGGGAGATTGTCCAAGCATCTTCCTCAGTAAGCATTCCCTGTTCTGGGAACGGCACTTGTTCAATGGCCACGTTGGCCAAAATTTTCAAGCGGTCCTCACTGAGGTTCTGATCGGGACTTTTACTTCCGCCGGAGTTTGAACTGAATGGCCATGCCATCCTGAATACCTCCATCCAAGGTGTCGCCTACGCGGCACCCCGGAAGGGATCAAACAACAAGTGCTCCGGCAGAGTCGTCGTCGACAACCAAGTTCTCGTACGTGGTACCTCCACTTGCAACGTGCAAGTACAAGGTCGCTTCGTTGTCATCGTCTTCGACTTGGTCGGGACCGCAGTCGTCAGTACCGTCGTCTGCGTCGATGACAAGGGTGTAGGGTGTACCCGGTTGGAGACCAGCGGCAGGCACAGCCGTGCCGTCCATTTCCAAGAAGGTCATGGCGGCAGTGGCACCTTCAACATCGCCAGCGTCGCAGAAGATTTGGAAGGTAATGGACGCCGTCGGCGTTTGTTCGCTGCCAGGAGCCATGGTGACAAAGAGCAGGTAGTTTTCTGCCGCCGTGCCCGTGTCAACAAAGGCCGAGTTGATAAGCAACTTGCCTGCCATGTTGTCCGCAGTGTCGTCACCAGTGGTCTGAGCGTTCTGTTGAAGCTTCTCAGCGGTTTGGATGATGACAGCGGCAGCAACAGCAGCCACAAGAATGAGGGCGATGAACACGATCATGGCGCCAATACCGATAGCGGCCAATTGGTCGTTGGATTCTTCACGTCGGTTGGTCTTCATAGGACCACCTCGCCGGCAGAAATATCGCCTCCGTAGTTCAGAATCTCGTAGGACTGGCCACCGGAGCCGGCTACCACCAGAAGGGTGTGCTCAGCGTTGGCTGCTGGATTGCAGTTGGCCGTCGTCAGTTCGGTCACGTAGGTGTTGCCTGCCACGATGGTGGCAGCAGGAGTAGCCGGTGTACCGACTTGATGCGTGGCAACGGTGGTTGGGAGGGTCCCACGGTCGATACCGGTACAGACGATGGACCACTGAATGTCAGCAGTGGGGACGTCATCGCTTCCGGGTGCGAGCTCGAATGTGACGTCGAGGGCGTTTGCACCACCGACAACCACACCGAGAAGCACAACACGGGCCGACATGGAGTCGGTCGTGTCTTGTCCGGTGGCTTGGGCGTTCTGTTGCAATTTTTCAGCCGTCTGAATAATGACGGCAGCAGCAACCGCAGCCACAAGGATCAGGGCAATGAACACAATCATTGCACCAATACCGATGGCCGCAATCTCATCGCGGTTTTCGTTTTTCTTTTCGTTTTTCATATTTTTCACCATTTTAGTTATCCTCCGGCGAAGCCGGATGGAAGGGTTCGGTCACAAAGCACCTCCGAGACCGAGGTTGATGCGAAGCGGGAACCGTACCACGGCCACTTCGTCGGGAGCAAGATTTCGTATGACGGGCACCTCTTCAGCCACAAAGCCAGCAGGGACCCAAGGATTGAGAAGGACATCAGAGAGTGGTTCCATGGCTCTATTTTGGGCGCGCATCGTGACCGTTATTTCACCAGATCTCATCTCATACGATGTCGCCACGGACAGCTTACGGGTGAGCGGGACGTCTTCAGAAGACATTTGGAAATCCGGACGTATTTCAAAGCGTAGAGGAATGTTGCCTCCCGGGGCGATGATTGGAAGGTCTACGTTGGGAGGATTGACGGTCCAGCCCTCGGGGACTGGAGGTCGCATTCGAAGCATCGGCATGGGGATTGGACCGTCGTTGATGATTCGGACGATGAGAACCCCGCTGTCTCCGCCTGCTGGCCATCGCGTGTCCACGCCCAACCAAAAATGGCGGAACAAGAACGGGTTAAGCGTGGAGGTGTTGCCACCGATGAGGTCTTCAAGCAAGTCTTCGACCTCAGAAGTCGCCGCCCGAATATCACCAAGTTCAGCAGCAGCGGTCGATTCTCTCAACTTGTAAAGAATACGTTCGGCCTCTTCGAGTGAGATGTGCTTGTGAACCAACAACCTGTGAAGCATGGCAATGCTGCGACGAAGGTGGAGAACATCCTCCTCCAAATCATCCAAAGTTTTCTCCGCTTGCTTGAGGTTGCCCTTTGCTCGCTTGAGTTGGTGCATTCCCAAGAAGACTTTTGCTTCACCGATGTCAAGTTCGGATTCGTTCAGCGTTGGGTTTTCTCGTCGAGCAGCCTTTCGAGCCAGTCGCTCGAGTGTGGCCGAGGCTTCTCGAATGCCTTGTTCACGAGACGCCATTTCAGCAGCCATAACGTCCTCTGGCGTTTCATCAGACATCGGGACTCACCTCCTGTGATTCAATGAAAAGCGATTCGTCAATGGTTTCCTTGTGTGTGGGCTCACCCTCATCTTCCTCGATTTCAGGCGCTGGTGGCGAGGAAGGTGCGGCTTGACCCAGAACGGCACTCAAATCAAGCCCCTCATCGGCCAGATCGTTAAGAAGTCGTGCCGGATCGCCCAAATCTCGTTCAAGACGAATAGCCTTGATCTCTGCATCGGTCATCCGACCGTAGAGGTTACCGTAGGCAGCGTCTGCTCGGCGAAGGAGGAACCATACGCCGATGGCGGAAACCAAGAAGTACGCCAGGAGAACCACCAGATTGTCTGTTGTTGCTTCCAATTGTGGAGGCAAGCCCAACACAACCGCCAGAAGGCCTAGGATTGGCATGGAGAGAATGATGGTCAGTTGGCGTCGACCGTCCTTGAGGGCGTCAAAGTGATCCGTGTAAACGGTTGAAATGCCCTTCCTGGCACGTTGATAATCCTCATGAATCATGCGGAATTCTTCGCTGCTCTTCCACGACATACGCCACAACCACAACACAGCGAGAGCAAGTACGCCGATGCCCCAGTAAGGGATGGCGAACAGGTGGAAGGCGAAACCAAAGCCGAGTAAGCCTGCGTAAACACCACTCAGCCTCCACTTTTCAGATTGACCGGACAACCGGCCGAAGATCAACGAGAGCAGGAAGGCCACAACCGTAGCAACAAAGGCAATCGACACATCCGGGGACAAGGAACGGACCAGCAAAGGCTCTTCGAGATCGTCGGTGATCAACACATCGTTGGCCTCCACATTGCCATCATCGTCCCCTGTCGAGAAATAGGTGATTTGCGCCGTGCAGTTCACTTGCTGTGCTTCGAGCCACCAATCAATGACCGATGGGCGTACATCAAAGACGAACGTGTGGGAGTCGCTGGATTGCATCATCCCAACCGGCTCGGGATTGTTGAGCACATCAACAGCTTCACCACAATCAAGTTCCACATCGACACCGAGGGCGATGGCCGTTCCAAGATTTTGAACTTCCACGTTGTAGGTGGTTTCAACGCCTTCGTAGAACGCATCTGATGTTGGCCCGCTGCCTTCCTGTATGATGGCGGGGTCGGAAAAGACCGCCAAGCGATACGTGAAGGTTTCCTCGTCGTACACGGTGTATCCGTTGTGCTCGTCGGGATGGTACAGTCGGAGGGTGAGATCCCATCCGTCGCCCGCCAAGACATTGGGGGGATCTGGGGAATCGATGAGGAGTTGAATCGGTTGGTCCGTCACCCACGGTTGGCGACTGGGCAATGAAATCCGCGAACTGGGGCCCAGCGATGTTGTACCGCAGAACTGGGTCAAATCCAGAGGATAGTCGGTGTCGCCAACTCGCATGATGAAACTCCATTCGTAAAGGGAAGCGTTTTGCTGAAGGGCATTGAAGTCGAGCAACCTGTTTGCAGAACACAGTTCCACTTCGTAGGCCACTGCGCTAATGGCTCCTATGGGTATGTGAGAATAGGTGATGGGGTAGGCCTCAGCTCCACCGCCTTGAGGTGGTGTCACATCGGTGTCGCCGAGTTCAAAGAAACGACCCATTCGAAGGGTGGTAACAAATTCAGCGTTGCCGATCACTTCTGGGTCAAGTGGTGAGACACCCACAACCAAATTAGCGGCCAGAGTCAGCGCTGGCTGAGTTGCTACGCCACGAACAGCGAACGTGAAACTCACCGTTTCGCCCATGGGCAGGAACAAACGGGAAGGAGATGAACCGGGGCGGACTTCCCAATCGCTGCTCAATGTGGTCAACCCGCCTTGGAAAATGGTGTAATTGACGGAAACGTTCACGTCTTTGTTACCGGTGTTGGTGATTGAAGCGTCCCAGGTCCGTTCAAACCCTCTGTAGTAGAACATCTCCGAGGGCCAATCTGAAACCTCGACCATGAAGACGGGTGCCACAATCAAATTGAGCTGGTGGATGTTGAGAACTTCGCTGGTTGTGGCGTTGAGGATTTGAATCGTCACGGCATAAATCGAACCGTCCAGCAATTCATCGCTACCGCCCAATGCTGGGACGTCAACGGTGAACGTTTCGTTGAAATAATCACCCACGCCGATGTTGGCCGAACGGCGTTCAGGAGTCACTGTCCAGTTGTTTTGGACGGTGGTCACAATGACCACATCCTCGACAAGGTTGCCGTTGTTCAAGAGACTGAAATTAACAACTTCGCTCGTGCCTGGCACCACACCTATGTCGGTGATGGTGTTGATGTTGATGCCATGTTGCTCGCTGATGTTGGAAATGATGTTAGCAGAGAGGTTCAGCCCCGACGCAGTGTTTGAAACCCAAACGGTCCCGGCATAGTATTCCGCTGCCAAGGCGTCAGCGGTGGGTTGGATGCGCACACGCACGGTGGATTCATATCCGGCCCCGATTTGAACAACGGATGGACTTTCCAGTTGGAACGTCACAGCTCCCGCACTGCTCTGGTCCAACCAGATGTTGAAGGTCGCAGGGGTGTTGCCAACGTTGCTGATGACCACACTTGTTGTGATCGTGTCGCCCAGCGACATGTTGAGGAGTTGACTGCTTGGGGAAAGGCTCGCATTCACCTGCTCGCCCACCCTGATGGGCACATCAAATTCACCAATGGGCGCCCCTGAGTTCATGTCCTCGACCGTAATGGTGAGGGTCTCAACGCTGTTGGCAGGCGCATCCTGTGCGGTTTGAATGGAGAGGTCAACCGAGGCAACGTGGGCAAGAGCTGCAGAAGGATAGTCAGCCACATCAGCTGGCAGGTTAACCACGGTGGTGGTTGGCATCAACGTGGTGTTTGAGAACGATGCAAGCCAGTTGTCCGGGAGGGAATCCCCAATTGAAAGCCGATACGAAGCCATGTCGTTTCCTGTGTTGGAGACGTTGATGGGGAAGAGGGTGCGTTCGCCGACCATAGCGTCAAGGGTGCCGCTATCGTAGGGGCCGATGTCATGGACTGCAGGGACGTTGATGGTGAGGGTTTGTTCAATTTCTGCTGCGACCACACCGGACCCTTGGTGAACGCTTCCCAGCGACACATTGGAGACGATCGGAACGGTGAGCGTGCCCGCAACAGGGTACTCGTCTGCTGGTCCCTGGATGGTCATGACGGCTGATTCTTCATCGCCAAGGGACATTTCAGGGAACAGAGTAGGGCTCAAGCCCAGGGCCCAACGGCCGGTCTCGGCAAAACCACCTGAAGAATCGGGAACGAACACCGGCGTGCCGAGAGACAACGCCACGTCGACCTCTTCATCAAGATCACTGGCCAAGTTGTGCCGAACTTCGAGGTCAAGGTTCAACACTTCGTTCAGCGCGACGCCCTGAGCGGCCAGACGAACCTGCTGAGGCGTCATATCAATCGTCGTAGAGGGCAAACCCGGGTCAACAACAATCACCGAACCAATCGACAACGACTGGGCCGCTACAGCGGGAATTCCACCGCTCTGTGGTTGAGCTTGCACCCACACCGACATTGAATCACCTGCACGGTTGTATTCGGCAGGGACGAGTGGATTCTTGATCATGGGAGGGGAAAGGGTGACCGTGACGGTCACGTTCTCGCCGACCGCAAGGGTGCCTGTCGTGGCGGATGAGAGGGAAACCACCCAATTTTGAGGATTGGTCGAAATTCCCGTGGCCAAGGAAAAACTCGACGGGACGTTGCCGTCGTTTTGAACCACAACTTGGATGGTACCGCTTGCGCCGGGCATCAACAGTTTGGTTGCGGGGTTTGTTGAGGCCATGGTCACGTTGGCCTCGTAGGAGGGGCCCGTGAGAACGGTTGTGGTGAGCACCTTAGCGTACGAACCCCCGTTGGACGTAATGGTCAATGTGACCGTTTCGCTTTCGGTACGAAGGGCGTCAGCCGGGACAGAGACCTGCACGAGAATGGAACTGGTGATGTTGGGCGTGATGGTTGGCGTGGATGTTCCCGATGCTGGGGTGGTGGACGTAACCCAACCGCTCACGTTTGATTGGGACACCATGTAGTCGTCCGAGTTCTGTCCCACGTTTCGAATCAAGTAGGTCAAAGACGCCGTTTGACCGGGTTCGACGCTCAGCGTGTGCGGGGCCACCAACTCGAAGTCGTATGCGGAGAAAAGGACGGTTTGAGAAAGGAACTCAACGGTGTCGGACCAACCAGGCCCACTGGCGGTCAGCGTCCCGACCACGGTGTATGTGCCACTTCGAGAGGAGGAATCAAACGGCGTGGTCCCGAAATCAATGGTCTGCGGGTTAGCGCTTCCGTTGTACAGGTTCCCCGGCTGGACGGCTGTCAGCGTTTCCGAGGTGGCCGTAAACGTGTCGCTCGGCGTGTTGACGTTTGTGAAGGCCAGAGTGAATTGTGCTGAAAATGCCTTAACGCCGTCGTTGCGAACTCCAACCGAGAAGTCTTGCACGGCCTGTGACCAGACAACGCTTGTTTCTCCACTGCTGGGCTGGGGGATGTTGACAACTGGAACAGTAACGTTTTGATACTGTTGAACGTCGACAATCATCTGATCCTGATCGTTTGCCGAGTTGCTGTCACCAGAGGACGTGACTTCAGCCTTGAGAATTTGACCGTCACCAAGAACAGCATTCCAGGAAAAAATGGCCGTTGAGCTGACGCCCCCCGCATTCACGACACCCACATTTGCGGTATCGATCACCAAATCTCCCGAAGAAGGTGTGCCCTGGAGGAGCAAGGCAACGGTTGCTTGGCCGGCGGAAACACCAATGTTGCGAACTTGAATTCGGACAACGTGTGTTGCATCCTCGGCGATCACGGTGCCGTTTTGTGAAATGGAACCAGCATTGGAAAGCGTGAACGATGCAATGGTCATGTCCGGTGTCGACCGTGAGGTCGTGTCAGCAGAGATGGCCGGCGACATGCTGGCCGCCAACAAAATCGTCATCAGCACCAACGGAAGCGTGGCTTGCTTCATCAGGCTCCCTCCGGCTGGTCAAATCGGTCAATGGTCACGTTTCGCCCTTGACGCTTCCATTGCGTTAGCATTTGCTTCAACAAATTGTCGTGCTCTTGCTGGCTGATGCCAAGTCGTCGGCGTTCTTCCCAAAGGAGCAGCTGTTCGGTCCTCGTAAGAAGAGCGTCACGAAGGTACAATTCGAGGGTTTTGCGGTAAGCATCCCTGTCAGAGATGGCATAGACAATGGACTCACCGGGCACTTCGTCAGCCCGATGTTGGATGAGATTCCCAAGCATCAGGGCCTCATCGTAGGAAAGGTGCCGCTTGTCGAGGTCGGTTTGTATCCCGCTGGCGATTTCTTGCAGGCCGAACTTATCCGCAGCCCGCTGAATTTTTTTGAAATGCTTGCGGGCCCGACGTGACATCCTGGACCCGACCATGAGCCGTTGGGTTGCGTGGGAGTTATTGAACGAATCGGTGAACATTGGAAAAACGACCCTACGTGAATAAAATGACATGCTTCGTGCATAACCTTCCGGAAATGAGCATTAAGGCAACCTTTTTCCAAGATTCCCAACGGAGGCCAATGCAACATGTTTTGACCAAAACCAGTCGTGGGGGAGACATGGACACCGTACAGTTGACCCCCGGAGACCAAGCTCCTCGATTCACCGTTAAGGACCAACTTGGACAGGAACACAATCTTGAAGATTACATGAATCAGGAAAAATCGGTCATCGTCTATTTTTATCCAAAGGATTCAACGCCGGGTTGCACCACACAAGCGTGCGATTTTCGGGACAACATGGC
>QXXW01000067.1:0-3318 GCA_009887255.1 Candidatus Poseidoniales archaeon
ATCCAAAGGGTGTGTTGTTGGCCATGCTCAAGGCCTCTTCATCCGTTTCGAACGGGGTCACGGTCAACACCGGACCAAACAATTCTTCCTGGAACAACGAATTTGTCGGCAGGACGCCCGTAACGACGGTTGCTTCCATGAAAGCGCCTTCTCGGTCGAGTGCGTTCCCTCCCAACACCACCTTGCCGCCGTCCTTGAGACCGCGAGCCAGTTTCTCAAGAACATCCTCTCGGTGGCGTTGATGAACCAAGCTTCCCATTCTTACACCGTCCTCCAAGCCGGGGCCAACCGGCCACTTGCTGACTTCTGCGCACACCGCCTCAACAAGAGCGTCGTGGATGTCGTGGTGAACGAGCAAGCGAGAACCTGCCCAGCACATCTGACCTGCGTTCATGAAAATTCCAAAACAAATCGCCTTGGTTGCATACCGTAAATTGGCATCGGAGAACACCACATTCGCCCCTTTGCCGCCGAGTTCAAGAGTCACTGGAGTAAGGTTTTCACTGGCTTTCGCCATGACAGCCTGACCAGTTGGTACCCCACCGGTCAACACCACACCGTCCACGCCGGGATGGCCAGCGAGGGCATCGCCTGCAATGGCTCCCGAGCCTGTCAACACCTGAAGCACACCTGTTGGCAAACCAACATCGGCTTCATCGATGACTCTCGCCCATGAAAGAAGCGAGAGCGGAGTCCATGACGCTGGTTTGGCGATCACCGTGCATCCAGCAGCCAGTGCTGGAGCGATGGAACGCAACGCCAATTGAAGCGGGAAATTCCAGGGCACGATATGAGCCGTTACACCAAGCGGTTGACGCAACGTGTAGTTGAGGCGAGGGCCCGGGACAGGGATGGTGGACCCCTCGATTTTATCGGACATTCCAGCGTAGTATTCAAGCGTCCAAGCCCCGTATCGGATTTCAGACAACGCTTCTCTGAAGGTTTTCCCGTTGTTTTCAGATTCAAGTTTGGCCAAAGATTTGGCATGCTGGTAGGTCACAGCGGCCATTTTGTTGAGGATTCGACCGCGTTGTGCTGGGTCCATGGCTTTCCACTCAGGAGCGTTCAAAGCCGTTCGGGATGCATCCACAGCCCGGTTGACATCTGCGATGGTGGCTCGGGGGACGCTGGCCATTGTCTCTCCTGTCGCTGGGTTCAGAACTTCACTTGTTGCATCGTCGCTTGCTGCGCACCATTCGCCAGCCACCCACATCGTTTCCTCGGTCATGGGCATACCAAACAGAAGTGCTTCAAAGCGGCATCGGTTCCCTTTGTTCAAACCGAAAGACCATGCTGCTGGCACATGAGAAGAACAAACCTCATGTGCCCGTGGGCTAGGCTGTATTCATGAGCAAGCGCGTGGGTCTTTCAATGACCGACGCGAAAGCCCTCGTTACACGGCCCCCCCGCTTGTTGCTGATTGCAGGAGCGACAGGGGTTGGAAAATCAACCGTTTCCGTTGGTCTTGCCCATCGGCTCGGCATCACACGAGTGCTGTCCACCGACGCCATCCGTGAAATCATGCGCGTCGCCGATGAAGAACGATTTCATCCCGCACTTCATCGCTCTTCGTTTTCAAGAGGCGAATCGGGTGAACCGGTCACGGATTGGTCGGCCACCTGTCTGGCGGTTGAAAACGGATTGAAAGCCACGATGGAGCGTGCTCGCCGTGAAGGCATTGATTTGATTGTGGAAGGCGTGCACATCGTTCCAAGTGCCCGGTTGCTCAGAGCATGGACCGACGACGGCGGGGTGGCGTTGGGTGTCGTGATGACGATCGACGATCCGAGGGACCACGAAGGTATGCTAAAATCAAGGGATGCGCATTCTTACCGACGATCCGACCGCTACCTCGCAAGCTTCCAGCGAATTCGTTCCATCCAGGACGGACTCATTGAGCGAGCGAAAATCGCCAATTGGGAAACGGTTGACCCAACCCGTGTGGATGACGACGTCGAACGAATCACCACACTGTTTGAACGAGCCGTTCGTGATCATCGACCCGGTTGAATCACACATCAAGGATGAAATCAACGTCAAATGAAAGCATGGCGTCCCCGTCTGAGACGCCCAATTCACCCGTCACGGCTACGCTGTTTTCATCGATCAATGTCGCTGAAAGTTGTGTGATCTTAATTTCCACACCTCGAATTTCCCCATGGTGCAACAAATCGTCATGCACGGAGTCAAGGGCCAATTCAACGGCATCAATGCCTTCCATGCCACCATCAATCCACAGGTCAGCCCTAGCCTGTGCAAGAGGTTGCAATTGACTCAGCACCTCCTCGGTCGTCACCAGAACATCGTCAGAGGCGGGTTCGTGCGGGAGGGTTAAACCTGCGACTTTGACGCCAAAGATGGCCATTGAAAGGAGGGACATCAACAGCACGACCCCGGTGGCCAGCAGCATTTGTGCACCGTCACGGCGTTCGAGTTGGGTTTGAAGCATCAGGCTCCTCCTCCACGGGCCCACACATCGAGGGTTACGCTCCATGCATGGGGTCCGACCACCAACAATCGATGAACAGCAACGGTACCACCCGATGGTGTTCCAACGGTGCCATGGGGGGTTGCTGTTGCGCTGTTTTTCGCCAGCCAGCAGTTGCCTTCCTTACCGGCCGGTAACGCCTCTTGCATCAATTCACACGCCTCTTCTCGCTGATCGTTGGCCAACAGTTCACCAAGTCGGTGGTCACCCTCCATCAGTGGAGCGAGGCCGAGGCCGAAACGTATGGCGTCCTCTCCTGCCATTTCCAGAGAAGCATCCAAGGCCACCGATTCAGAATCTGGTACATCAACTCGAATCAAGAACGTGGCTGACATAAAAAACAGCCAAAACAGCGTGAGCATTTCCAAAATGTGGATTTGCCCGTCAGCATCCTCTTTCAGGTCAGCCACCCCAATACAGAGGTGAAGGAAGGAACGACCCTTGAGATGGATTGAGGCCGGGCACCTCGGTAACACCGATCAAATCGGGTGAAAAAGCCACGAAGTTAAACACCATAAGCGCTACAAGAATCATCATGCCTGAATGCTTGAATCCTGTGGAAAATCTACCGGTCGCCATCAAACCAGCCATTGAACCGTTGCCCAGAGCCTGCATGGTCACGCCGTAGTAAAAAATCGTGAGGAAAAACAAGGGGTCAATGTTTCGAATGGTCATGTTTCCAATGGTCTGACCGCCGCTGTCACCGCCATCATCCCCACTGCTGTTCGATCCTGCAATAGCGGGAATAAACACCTTGGCCAACACCACGATAACGCCAAGGAAAACGAAGTATGAAGTCCAAATAACAGCAATATAAGACCCAATGGCTC
>QXXW01000067.1:3328-6792 GCA_009887255.1 Candidatus Poseidoniales archaeon
GCTGAATTTGATGCCCCAACTGAGTTGGTCTGACATTTTCTTGACTTCGTCATTGAGGGCACCGTACTCTGACGTGGCCAGAGTTTGAACGGCAACGGTCATTGAAAGACCCCCTTTCCAGTATTCCGCAAGGTCGCGAAGGAAATCTGGAAATTTCTCTTCCACTTCATTTTTGGCGTCTTCCACTTTTTCCCAATAATACGATGCGGGGAAAATAAAACAAAAGAAAGTCAAACCAAAGAAGTTGAGGAAGATGGTGGGGTGAAGACTGACCGGGCCAAGGGAGATTTTGGGGCCCAACCAAAGAGACTTGTTGTTCATGTTGGAAGGGATGCCGTCGAAATAGTGGACCGTCATGTCAAACGTGACCTCACTGAGAAACTGATTGTCCTCTTCAGAGACGAACAGCAATTCGTAGCGCTGAGCTGGTTCAATTGTCACCATCTCCAGCCCGCAATCGTCAATGTTGGCCGTACCGTTGTTGTATTCGAGAATTTCACCCTGTGGAGAACGGATGGCCACGGTGTAGGCATAATTTTCCCTGGCTTCAACCGTGCAATTCAACCACAACGGCTGAAGGACAACCTTTCCGTCGGTAGCATCGGGTGGCACCCCTGGTACATCGAAATTTTTCGCACGTTTTGTGACCGATGTCCAAGGCTCCTCTTCCCATGTCACCCTGTCGGGAGCGTCGCCCAAGATGTTGCAGGTTTCGTTTTGTGTGTACGTTGGCTTAACGTTGGTCTGAAAGAATTCACCCGTGGGGTTCCCAGAATTGTCTTGAGCCGTTGCCCCACAGTACATGTTGGTGAACATCGGTTCGCCGTTGGCGGTGGGTATGAAGCCTGAATTGGTGACCCAAAAGAGGCCACTGCCCAGGCCAAGGATGATGGAAAAGAACAGGATGGTGTAGAGTTTGGTGAGGGTGGTGTCGTCCTTTGGGAGGTCAAGGTTGACAACGATTTTCTCTTTCTTTTTCGCCACGCCATCACCCCCTCACATGTCTTGTTCCTTGCTGCTCGTCCACACCAACACGGCGTAGGCCACGTGAATCATGGGGATGAAGCCAAGGACAATGCCGTACAGCATACCCTCGCTCATCTGTGCGCCTGAACCCGACACCCAGAACATGATGACCAGCATGACGATCAAGAAAAGGGGCATGGCCACGGCCACGACAATGTAGGATTCCGCCAGCAAGGCAATGGATTCCAAAAAGACGCCCAGACGGGTCCGGTTTTCTCTCATGTAGTGTTCAGCACGGTTCAAGAAAAACAACTTGAGTTGACCTCCGGCGGTCAAGGTGCCGACCATGCCCTGAAAGAATTCAGTGAGCCATACCGACGCAGCGCGATCAACGCTCATTTTCATCGCCGTGATGAGGTCATAACCCAACAGTGTGATGTCTCGGTAAATCATGGCTGCATCGTCAGCGACGTCACCGTAGATTTCCTTGTTCATGGCCAGTGAGCGGAAAATCTTGCCTGGTGTAGCGTTAGCTGCGGACATGGCCGCCGTGTAGGATGCAGCGTAAGGAAGGTACTTTTCGATCATGTCGCCTCGGCGTTTGGCTTCTCGGGTTGCCCCACCCTTGTTGTATTTGTAAGCACCAAACGGAATCAGCGCACCCCCAAGAATCACAATCAACAGTTTGGCCGCAGGTGGAAACACCTGAAGGGCGAATTCAGGGCAACCGTTGCCGGGTTGAGTGGGGTCCACCAAGGACGGGTTCCAATACTCCCATTCGAAGCAAGGGTCTGCGGAAGCGGGGTCTTGAATGCCTTCATAGAAGGCAATCACACCAATTTCAGGCAGGAAAAAGACGGACACAAAAGCCCACGACATCAAGGTGATGGCAATGGAGGTCACGATCACGGTGGAGAGGTACACTTCAGGCATCATGCCCATTGAGCCTTTGACCAGGTCGTCGGACAGTTTCTTGTCACTGCGAGCCCGTTTCTTCACCACCGGCCCGAGGATGCGGTTGCAAATCCTCTGCCAGGCGGTTAAGTCCATTGATTCACCTCACGTAATCCATCACTTCAGTCCATCAACACGAGCCATGATTTCGTTGGGTCGCACGTAGTACTCCGTCACGAGTTGGGACACCTGGTCGGCTTTTCTGATGTCGTTCAGCACCATCCATTCGAGAATGCGCTTTCGCGTTCGGAGTTCTCGACGCATTTCTTCTTGGCTGTAGTTGATTTTAACCATGATTTTCTCAAGAACGTAGGATTTTCCACTGAAGATGAAATCATCGTTGGTCACGTCCCAACGGAACACTTCGTTGGTGATGACCTCCATCGAGTTCGGGTCAATCCCCACAATCTCCACAAGTTGCTTGGTGCGTCGTACACGACGCCCGTTGATACGTGTTTGAATTTGAATGACACACGCCTCAAGAGCAGGCAGCAACACACGAGGGATGTCGATTGGCTTGTTTTCCAACCGGTGAACAAGTGATGGCACGGAGTCGGCGTGAACCGTAGAATATGCACAGTGCCCTGTGGCCATGGCTTGGAACAACACATAGGCTTCGGCACCACGTATTTCACCGACAATGATGTATTCTGGCCGTTCACGAAGGGCGGCTTTGAGCAGTTCGAATTCCCCGATCACACCCTCCTTCGATTCTCCACCAAACCCTTGACGGGTCAAACCCGGCACCCAATTGGGTTGAGGGATGTTCACTTCACGTGTTGATTCGATGGAGACGATTTTCATCTGCCAGGGGATAAAAATGCACATGGCGTTAAGCGTCGTGGTTTTCCCGGAAGCCGTACCCCCAACGAACAACATCGGAACTTCGTTTTGGAAGGCAATCCAAAGGTAGGCAGCCATCAGGGAGGACATGGTCCTGAAGGCCACGATGTCAGCTGGAGAGAACGGATCGTCCTTGAAACGTCGAATACAGAATGAGGATCCACGAGTTGAAACTTCACGGCCCAACTTCATCACGATACGGGAGCCGTCCATGAGGGTGGCGTCCAACAACGGATCGGCCACAGAAATGTGTTTTCCACAACGTTGTGCAAGTTTGATGACGTACGACTCAAGTTCGTGATCGGTGTTCCAAACACAGGTGGTTTCCACCGACTCAAACTTTCGGTGGTAAGCAAAAATAGGAACGCTGGTACCGTCAAGAGAGATGTCTTCTACATTGATATCGTTCATCAACACGTCCATTTTACCGTAACCGATCAAATCTCTGCGAAGGTAGTAGAAGAGTTTCGATTTGGATTTCTTGTTGATCTTCATCGAGTAGGCTTTGATGACCTTGTCCATGGCGGTTCGGACATACGCCTCTGGGTTGGTGTCGATCTCCTCGATGTTGGCCGTGAGCGAGCGGATGAAAATATCCATGATTTCTTCTCGTTGTTCCTGCTCTTTTTTGGTGAGCGGGGGCTCAATGATTTGGTAGATGATGTTGAGCGTTTGCTTGTCCCGAACAATGCGCGCAAAGG
>QXXW01000068.1:0-3796 GCA_009887255.1 Candidatus Poseidoniales archaeon
AGGGCGGGACCCGGATTGCCATGCGACCATGTTAACGGCCCTGACCGGCCATGGTTAAAGCCTCGGCTCAGCCCTTCTTGTCAGGGCTCGGTTTCAACAGCAACAAATTCAACGGCTCCGTGAGCGAGAATGAATTCCCGCCCCAATTCATCAAACGTGTCCAATAGCGCAGCAGAGAATCGGACACGGTGCACCTCATGGTCGGCTTCCAAGTCACCTTTCACGCCTTCGAGCGTTCCTGGAGCAGCGCCGCATGAAAGGCAGGCTCCCGTTAAGTCAAGCACCAAATCAAGTCCAGTATCCGTTCTGGTCCACCTTGTGAGGGCCACGCCCCCACCATGGCCGTCCAATGCTGCCCGAACGGCACCAAGTCGAGACAACAACGCCGGGACGGCAAACGAACCGTCAATGACTTCATCGAGGGACAGGTTTCGCAACCGCTCTTCTTCGTCTCGGTCCGTATGCTCTTCGATTCGACGCTGTGCTTCCGCTTCCATAGCGGCTTTGGCTTCAGCGGCATACTTGGCCACAAGGTCGTCGTCCATGAATTGACGAGGGCGTCGCACCCTTCAATCCTTGTTGGCATGGTCTCCGCGCTGAAACCGCTTGATTGAAAGCCGGAATTTGCTTCATTACATCCATTGATAAAGGAGTGACGAGAGGGAAGATGGAGGACTGGCATGGCAGAAGAGATTCTTCGCATCGAAAACCTCCACGTCAAGGTGGAGGACACACCAATTTTGCACGGCCTTACCCTTACGGTTAACCGTGGAGAAAAGCACGTCATCATGGGCCGTAACGGAGCAGGCAAGTCCACCTTGGCCAGTGTCATCATGGGCCACCCAGCCTACGAAATCACGCAGGGAAAGGTGTTTTTCATGGGTCAACCCCTTGAAGAACTCGACGTGTTTGAGCGGGCTCGTGCAGGTATCTTTCTCTCGTTCCAATACCCGGCCGTCATTCCTGGCGTCCAGGTTGGGACCTTCCTCAAAAAGTCGGTTCAGTCCGTCCGTCAAGAACAACTCAAAGCCCGAGCTTTCCGCAAGGAACTCAACGAGGCCATGAACACCCTTGACATGCAGAAATCTGTCCTCGCCCGGTACGTCAACGACGGTTTCAGCGGCGGTGAGAAAAAGCGCCTTGAGATTCTCCAAATGTTGTTGCTCAAACCGAACCTCGCTCTTCTCGACGAAACCGACTCGGGACTGGACATTGATGCTCTCCGCATCGTGGCCAAGGGCATCAATCAAATCGCACCCGATGCTGGCTGCCTCATCATTACCCACTACCAGCGCTTGCTTGATCACGTCAAGCCAGACTTCGTTCACGTGATGATCAACGGACAGTTGGTGATGTCAGGTGGGCCCGAACTCGCCTTGAAACTTGAAGATCAGGGTTACGACTGGCTTGATACTCCGGAGGTGGAAGCATGAGCGACGAGGCACGAGAAGCAATTGGCGATTATCGATTTGGTTTCCACGATCCCGAAAACGCCACGATACGATTTGACAAGGGATTGAACGAACAAGTTGTCCGCGACATCTCTGAACTCAAGAACGAACCCGAATGGATGACCGAAATCCGAGTAAAAGCGTACCATCATTTCATGGAACGAAAAATGCCAGATTGGGGCAACTGTGGTGAACTCAACAACATCGACTTTGACAACGTCACCTACTTCCTCCGCTCATCAAACGCTACAGAAGGCGACTGGGACGACGTTCCCGACGACATCAAGAACACCTTTGACCGCCTGGGCATCCCCGAAGCGGAACAAAAGTGGCTCGGTGGTGTAACGGCTCAATACGAATCTGAAGCCGTTTACCATTCCATCCGAGAAGACCTCGAAGAGCAAGGTGTGTTGTTCCTTGACATGGACAGCGGATTGCGAGAGCACCCTGAAATTGTCAAGCAATACTTCGGCTCCGTCGTACCTCACACCGACAACAAATTTTCGGCACTCAACACGGCCGTGTGGTCCGGAGGTTCCTTCATTTACGTCCCCAAAGGCGTTCATGTCGAAATGCCTGTCCAAGCCTACTTCCGAATCAACGCCAAGAACATGGGCCAGTTTGAGCGCACACTCATCATCGCCGATGAGGGCAGCAGCATTCACTACGTTGAGGGCTGTACGGCTCCCACGTATTCGACGGACTCGTTGCATTCTGCGGTGGTTGAACTCATCGCTATGAAAGGGGCAAAAATTCGTTACTCCACCATTCAAAACTGGTCAGCCAACGTGTACAACCTCGTCACAAAGCGAGGGGTTGCTTACGAAAACGCCACGGTGGAGTGGGTTGATGGCAACATCGGTTCAAAATTGACCATGAAGTATCCTTCTGTTTTGCTCAAGGGTGAAGGCGCCCATGCCGAAGTCATCTCGGTGGCTTACGCCGGTGCAGGTCAACACCAAGATGCTGGGGCGAAAGTGCACCATCTTGCACCTCGAACCACTTCCAACATCCTCTCGAAATCAATCTCGAAGAACGGCGGACGTTCGTCGTACCGTGGCATGCTCCAAGTCACCCCCAAAGCAGAGGGCTGCCGGGCAAAGGTTGTCTGTGATGCACTGATGCTTGACAACCAATCAAGATCCGACACCTACCCAACCATGGAGGTCGGCAACTCCACAGCAGACCTTGAGCATGAAGCCAGCGTCTCCAAGGTATCGGGCGATCAGTTGTTCTACCTCATGAGCCGAGGGTTTTCCGAAGTCGAAGCGATGGCCCTCATCGTGAATGGGTTCTTTGAACCGTTCACTCGTGAACTCCCGATGGAGTATGCCGTGGAACTCAACAAGCTGCTTGAACTGGAAATGGAGGGTTCCATTGGATGACCTACGCCACCATGGCTGTCCCATCTCGTGCCCTCCATCTCTGGCGATACACACCTTGGGCGCGCATTCACCCGACCTCGGTTGAAGAGGTTCCTGAAACCACTCCCATTCGCTGGTCGGTCAGCGATGGCATCGCTCTCGAGAACGGTGCTCCATCGACGTTGGGGGCCGATGACATCGCCCGTGTTTTTCTCCTTGAGGCCGCAACGGAGGCGTACACCCTCACGCCCGGCAAGGGTCAACAAACGATTCACATCCGCGCCGTGGCTTCGGGTCACGCCGCCATCGGTCGCCTTCATTTGAACATCAAACACGACGTCACCGTCATCGTCCATCTCAGTGGCGAGGCCACGTGGGCTGGCGTCCACATCACGGGTGAGGTCGCCGACAACGTTCGTTTTGGTTACGGGATGGTCAACGAACTGTCGGTCAACAGCAAACTTCTCCGATGCGAAGATTGGTCGCTTGGTCGAGACGCTGATGTCCAACACGCCTCGCTTTCAGTGGGTGGGTTTCGGTGCAAAAATGACCTCCGGACTCGATTCACATCAAGCGGTTCCCGCCTTACACAAGCCGTGTCCGTTCACGGACGCGACCAACGGCACGTTGACCACCACATCGAAATCCATCACGACATTGAACGTACAGATTCGTCACTCAACGTTCACGCAGCATGCGACGACCGAAGTCATTCCATCGCCACCGGTCTGCTGACCATTGCCAAAGAAGCCAACCATTGCGACGCTGGTCAGGTGTTCAAGAATCTCCTGTTGTCCGAAAAGGCCAGAGCAGAAGCCATACCCGAACTTGAGGTGCTTGCCGATGAAGTTGCGGCAGCTCACGGTGCAGCCAGTGCTCCCGTCGATCGTGACCAACTCCACTATTTGATGAGCCGTGGACTTACCCCCGAGGAGGCCATCGCCTTGTTGATTGAAGGCTTCATGCCTGTCTCTTATACAC
>QXXW01000069.1:0-1123 GCA_009887255.1 Candidatus Poseidoniales archaeon
GGTCGTTCCGTGCTCGAATTCTGCGTTCTCAATCCTCACGTTTTTCAGCAGAAAAATCAGTGTACCCGCTCCCGTACATTTCGAACTGGAAGTCAAGGGAACCGTCGGTTGAAAACGCATCACCGCCCTGGACTTCTGCAGTCATCGCCAAGGTCCAAACGCCGTTGTGGTGGTTGGGGAATTCGATCATTCCAACGAAGCTTTTGTTGGTTGGGGCATACTCGTCCCGGGGCAGGTAGAAGTCGGCATAACTCGAGTCGTAGTAGCCCATTCCGTCGCATGTAAGGGAGCCAGAGAGCACCATGTCTCCAGTGTTCACGCCTTCGGGAGGTGAAACCGTGAATTGAACGCTATCCTCAGAATCCGAAAGGAGAGCTGTTTCGCCTTCAAAGCACACAAGGAAGTATTCGAACGAGGTCGTATTCCCGAGTTGCTCGGTCCCAATATCAAACGTAAACCCCATGGTTTGGCCGTCATCCAACGAGCCAGAACCTTCGGTCGTGTCGTAGGTTCTTTGGTAAGAAAGGTCCCATTGATACAACGCTTGGGGTGCCGAGGAAGCTCCATCGCCAAGAGCTGAGGGTGGGAATGAACCAAGACCAGAGATCAGCAAGACGCCGACCAGCGCCGCCACGACGGGTTTGGCTCCCCAATGTTCTCGCGTAAACAACAGCATTTCGGTCTCTTCTTTGTGCAGGCGATCCATTGCCCTTGGCACACCCAATGAGCAGATCAACCCGAGGCACAACCAAGGAAGAATGGATGTGGCCCAGAAGCCCCATGAAGGCCCCCACTCCATTTGAGCGTAGGTTGCGGTGTATCGATTCCCTTCAATGCTAATATCCTGATTAAAACTTTCTCCGGCAAACAAATCCTCCGTTCCGAGGTGAACAAAGGTGTCGTTGAGCAACGGGGACATGGAAAGAAGGTCATCTTCTGCAGATCGGGTCATCGACTTCTCAAAGTCAGCCGTGGCGCTAAACGTCATCACGAAAACAAGGGCAGCGGTGAACATCAAGCCGAGCTGTGTCTTGTCCAATTCCAACCGTTTTTGAGCCTCAGGCACCCACCTCGCTATCCCCCATCCTCCCAGAAGCACACCCGTCATGATCAACGGCCATTG
>QXXW01000069.1:1133-3987 GCA_009887255.1 Candidatus Poseidoniales archaeon
CAGGGGCCATGTTGCCCAATTCGAACCTCTCACTGTATCCTGAAAGGTCCCCTTCCACTTGTCCTTCCTCGGTGAGATACAGTCCAGTATCGTTGGAAAAATGAACGTAGAAGGGACTCATCGTCCACCCGATCTCATGGGTTGAATTGGTGTAGTCTTCACCCACATTCTCATTTTTCACCCAGGTTTGATCAACGCTGTACCAAGGTGCAACCATCGCCAAGACAACGGCGAAAGCAATCGCTCCCAACCAAACATGGGTGCGTTCGGCTGCCACCCATTCAGGAAGGGTGTCGTCCGCCCAGACTGAACGCTCCTCAGTGTCGAACTTTGAACTGAGCGTTGATAGCCCAGCAAAACCTCCGACAGCCGCCACCAGCATCCCGAGGAGGGCGAACCAATACAACCAACTTGGCCCCCACTCAACGGTGAAGACAGTGCTTTCTGACTGTTCGATGACAATCTCACCCCATGCACCTTCATTGATGGAAGTTGCACCTTCATCGGGGTCATCATAAAACGGCTCTAGCGTCGTTTCAATGCTCTCCCCGTATCCGGTTTGAATGTCCTTGGCCAGCAGAAAAAAGAGAACCGCCAACACGGCCATGGTGGCTCCCGAAATTGACCGTCGCGTGATGTTGGGATGCACGTCCAATTCTCGCCCACGAGAGGTGAAACCAACAATGGTCAGCAAAAGGACAACGGTCGTGATGGTGCTCAAACGATTCCCAACGTCTTCCGCAACATCTTCGATATCATCGATGAAACTGTACTCGTCATAGGTGAGTGATTCGGTTGTTGTCCCCCCGAATGGGGCATACCTCTCGCTCAAATCCCGGTCGTATTCTTCAACGTTCACGAGATGTGCGTAAAACGACACCTCGCTTCTTTCCTCGGTGAGATACTCCCCATTATCGTCGGAAACAAGGGTTTTGTCGTCAAAGGATGCAAACGGTGCGAATTGCATGGCACCTACCAGAACCAAAAGCATGACTGGGATGAAAAACGACGCTTTTTTGCGAAACGGCAAAGCAGTTTCCAACACGTTCATCCGGTGCGATTCACGATATACGAGATAAGTTTTTTTCCAACGGTCCAGTTTTCCATTTCTTAAATCGGCCGATTGGGTTTTGAACAGCCGCCGTTCACCTTGAACCATGACCGTCTGGACACCCAGCGATATCGTCGGCCCCGATGGCGAGGATTGGCGCGTACCGGTTTCAGAACTCGAAGCCCGTCAGCGGGGTCTTGGTGAACTGTTGGCTGAAGCCGGCCATTCGGGGGCATTGATTCAACACCCCATTGACCTCTACTACTACGGAGGAGGTCGACAAGATGGCTCCCTGTTCGTGCCTGCCAAGGGCTCAGGCGGGAGCGAGGAAGCAGGCGGCGATGGGCCAGTGGCGTTTGTTCGTCGCTCGCTTAAGCGAGCCACATGGGAAGCGGGTGGCGACGATTCCCCTCATCGTGTTGTGCCGTTTCCACGCCTGTCGGTCTTTGCAGACGAATTGAACAAGGCGGGCGTTACAGGAGCACCGGGGCTCCAGTTTGGAGAATCCCCGGGAACGTTCTCATCCCGCTTTGCAACAGCTCTTTCTTCACTTGGGGAGGCGTCGGACATCACGAGTGTGATCCATGCCCAACGTGAAACCAAATCCAATTGGGAACTGGAACAAATGGAGATCGCAGCCTCCATCCAAATCCGAATGTTCGAGGCCGTTCACGCCGTCGGTGGCGAAGGCATCAGCGAACTTGACATGGTGGCAGCGGCCGAAGCCGTTAGCCGAAGCGAGGGGTTCGCCGGGAACGTCCAAATGCGCCGATATCCGCTTCAATGCGACCGAGGCGTCATCGTGGCAGGGCGAGCCGGGGGTATTCCATCGTTCTTTGACTCCGCAGTGGGCGGCACAGGAGCTCACCCGTTGTCCGGCATGGGGTCCGGTTTCACCAAAGTCAAGCGTGGCGAGCCGGTTTTGGTGGATCTGGTCCACGCTCATCGCGGTTACATGGTTGACGCCACCCGGATGTACGTTGCGGGACGACTCAACGAAGAGTGGAACCAGCGCCTTGAGGACATGCTGGCGGTGAAGGACACCGTGGTCGATGTTCTCGATCAGGGCAAGCTGTGTTCCGAGGCTTGGTCCGAAGCTGCAGCGCTTGCGGAGGAGTTGGGGTATGTTGACCACTTGATGGGCCAAGCCCCCGACCAAAGCCGCTTTTTGGGCCATTCCATCGGGTTGCAACTCGATGAATCGCCGGTCGTGGCCCATGGATTTGACCGACCTCTCGAGGTTGGCGGCACCATGGCGATTGAGCCTAAGGTGGTCTACGCCGAAGGCAGCGTGGGTACCGAAGACACTTGGGTGCGCGACGAGGAAGGAATGCGACCCATCACGGCCGATGGGGCCGTGGCTTGGACAATGGAGTGGTGATGATGACGCAAGAACAACCGGTGAGCGAAGACGACAAGTGCACGAAAACCGAGGGTTGGGACCACGACGACATCGGCAAGCGTATTGAGAAACGCGTGACGCCAAACGGCACGTACCACAACGAACTCATCGTGAACGTGTTTTGTCAGGTCTGTGGTGCTGAATTCATCGGCCCTTCCCGTGAAGCGGGTGGGTTCATTGGGGGTCATGAATGCCTCCATGCGTGGGAATTCGGTCAGGCCATGTCACGGGATGACGGCCTTACAGAGTGAGCGTTGAGCACCACATCATTCAAAGACGGCAGGAGGCCGTGCAACGGCATGGTCGCCAAGCCCTACTCACCCAGCCACATCGCTGCTGTAGCCGCTCATTACACCACCATGCGTCTTTCAGGCGATGTCAAGTCACGTTTGGTGGAATTG
>QXXW01000007.1:0-15424 GCA_009887255.1 Candidatus Poseidoniales archaeon
CGTTTTTCCAGATCCGAACGGACCGGGAATACCGGCGGCACCGCCCTTTGCCAGGGGGAACAAAAAGTCAAGAATTCGCATTCCTGTCACCAGGGGGGTGTCCGGAGCGTACTTCTGAGTGAACGGACGAGGGGTACGGACAGGCCACTTCTGCATCATTTGCAGTTCGGTCCCATCCTCGAGTGTGCACACCGTTTCGGTGACGTTGAAATCGCCAGATTTGATGTCCTTAATCGTCCCACTCTTGCCGGGGGGGACCATGATTTTGTGGACGATGGTTTCGGTTTCTTGCACGTGCCCGATGACGTTTCCACCGGTCACTTCATCGCCCTTGGAAGCTTGAGGCTCAAAGGTCCACTTCTTCTCGAGGTCAAAGGCGTCGGCGTCGACACCACGGGTGATGAACACACCCATGACTTCTTCGAGGGTGGCCAGAGGTCGCTGAATACCGTCGTAAATCTGGGTGAGAAGACCCGGGCCAAGTGAAACGGACAACGTCTCCTCGGTGTTCAGGACGGGTTCCCCCGGGCGAATACCCGAGGTGTCTTCGTAAACCTGAATCACGGCTTTTTCTCCGTGCAGTTCAATCACTTCGCCCATCAGGCCTTCGTGACCAACACGAACCACGTCGTACATTGCAGCGTTCATACCGGTCGCGGTGACCACCGGGCCGGAAATTCGGTAAATTACTCCTTCATTGCTCATTCTCTTTTCCTCCTGGGGTGGAACATCACTTCCACAAATCGACTCCTATGGCCTTGCGGATGGTGTCTCGCAAGGTGGTGTCTTCCTCCGTTCCGATGCCAAGCACGGTGGGGGAGACGGATGCCGAAAGTTGCGAGAGCAAACGATCGGGGAGGTTGGTCATCATGACGGAGTCGACCACCACGATACCAACGCTCTTGTTGTTGAGTAGGGAACGGAGCGTTCTATGCAACGCTTCTTCGTTTTCTGGATTGTGCAAGTCGGAAAGACCTGCAAGCTGGAAGCCTAGGGTGAATGCCGGGGAACCAACGACTGCGATTTCCATTCATTTCACCTCACAAAACGTGTGCTTCCAGCACTTCGGCGGACAAACCCGCCATGCGACCTCGAACGATCAGTCGAAGGTCAGTGACTTCCTGAACCTTCATCGCCACATAATGAATGATCGGCAGGGCTGACACGGGATGGAGGTAGCTCATCCTGCGCATCATGCCTGCCTCTCGTGTTTTCAGCCATGTAATCACTGGGTCAAGGCTTCGGGTGGCTTTGGTATCGCTCAACACATGCTCAAAGCCTGCAATGTCAAAAGATTTTGACGAGCGGAGGAGGTCGATCATGGCTTCTTCTCCGCCGTTTGCGATGGCTGCAAAGGCTCTTCGTGGGATCAGTGATCCGCCCGGAATCAACAGAGAAACCAATTGCTCGCGGCCAATGCCCACTGCGCTTGCTTCCAGTATGTTAGCGATGTTGCGGTGATCAATTTCAGCTGCAAATTGCTTGGCCAAAATTCGGGCGGGAGCGCCTTTAGCTGTCCGGAGAGCTTCACGAGCCTCGGCGTAGTAATGGCGATCCAAGGCGTCTTCGTAATCCGCCAATGAACCGTCTTCTGGAACCTTCAGCAGAGATGGACCGAACGATTTGCGTTTCATGAGCACAGCGGCAGAGCGAAGGTCGTCGCAACTCTCAACCACCTTCAACCACGGCGTGTTGATGTCGTTTAATTCGGGAAGAATGGAATTGGCCACCTCTTCGATGGCCACTTCGTTGTGAATGGCTCGAAGCACGGCTTTGGCATTCTGATACTCAAAACGACCCGTGTAAATCTCGATAAGGTTTCGGATTTTTCCCGAGGTCATGTTGAGCACATTGGACAACTCGGCTTCGAGGTTGTGCGTGAGAGCGGCTTCGATCAAATCTCCTCCGGTCAACTTTCCGGCGTAGAGGTCGAGTTCAGTTCTGTAACCGATGTCGCCGACTGCCACCGAAAGTTGGTCCACAGATTGGTTGATGAGTTGACGCAAACGGGCTCGGTCAGCCAGCTTTTGCCTTCGCGACTTGGCGCGAGAGACAACGTAGGCTGTGTTACCGAGCATCACATTCATCACCTCATTCAAACAACGTTGCGTTGATGTTGGCCAACTGGTCTGACCAGGCTCGGCCAAGCATGTTGTCAAAGCGCATGTCAAAGGACACTGATCCGTCGGCAGCTTCGAGGATGAATCCACCCAAGCCGTCAACGGAATCGCCCATTTTGAAATCACCAGCACCCTTCTTGATGGCCGCTTCATCAACCGCCACGGGACGGACAATGAAATCACCCTCGCCAACCTTCTTGGCTTCTGCCAAGAGGGTTTTCAGGATAGCAGCTCGTCCTTTCATGCCAGGATCTGCAACGGTATTCTTTGCGGTGTTGTAGGTCGCATCCAGCACCATTCGTCGTGCGACGAGCACGTCTTTTTGGTTGGATTGGCGAGCGCTAGCCACCACTTCACGAGCGATTTGGCCGGCTTCTTTTTCAGCGCGCTGTTTGGCTTCGCTTTCAATTTCTGCAACCCGAGTGCTTGCTTCATCGACGAGAGCCTTTGCTTCGTCTTTGGCAGCAGCAATCATGTTCTTCGCTTCAGTTTCTGCGGCTTCCGCAATGTCTTTTGCCAGTGTTTCTAATGTCATGTTCATCTCTCCATTCTTTCTTGCGATGGGGCCGAAGCCCCGATTCCTCACTTTCTGGACTCAGTTGCCCAAGAAGAGTGGAAGAGCGCCCAGAATCACGATGGATTCAGGAAGCGCAGTGAAGATGAGTCCGTAACCGAACTTTCCGTCATCTTCAGCGATCATGCCGATGGCAGCGGATCCGATGGCAGCTTGGGAGAAGCCAGCGCCGATGGCAGCAAGGCCGAGGGCGAGGCCGACACCGATGTCACCGGTCATGGCGTTCACAGATTCCGTTGTTTCGCCTTCTGCGGCAACGCCTTGGGCGACCAAGGCGAGGGTCAAAAGTACGATCAGCGTGCGCAGGCTCTTTTTTAGGGTAATGTTGTTCATTTTTCTACCTCCTAGTTTGTCCATGGGACTATGATTGCCCCTCCGTGTGGAGGGTCCGGCCGCCGAGCGGGGAAAAAATCCGGCCGGTTCCGTCGTAAAATTTGCCCATCCATTCCACAAAGTGGAGACGGGCAGCGTGAATGCTGGGGGACAAGATGCCCAATGCCAGAGCAAAGGCCTGAATGAGGACAAAGAGCAGCAAACCAACCACCATGAGGAGGGGGTTGGAGGTCGTGACCATCAAATCGAAGCCCATGGTGATGGAGACTTCTGCAATCTTGACGCCTGCAACACCGACGCCCATCACACGCAGGTACGACAAGGTGTTTGCAAGCAGCCCAAAGGTTTCGATGGGGCCCATGATAATGCCACCTGCCCATCCGAACTTCTCGTAGACAGCCAGGCCAACAATCAAGCAAGCCACGCCGACGAGGGTCACCATGGCCCAGATCGTGGGTGTGGTGGCAATGATGTCCGGGTCGGTGAGGAAACCGTAGATGTGAAGGGTACCGCCAAAGAGGATGAGCATCCAGCTGCCTTTTTCGAAGAACGCAGCAGCAAGGCCGTGACCTCGTGCCACGTTGATGAAGCCGAGGATGAATCCGAAAGCAAGGTGCACGATGCCGAGGTAAACGGAGAGCAGCACATAGTCGGTGAGCGCACCGGTGGCGCGATGGAAGGGAACATAGGTGTGGCTCATACCGAGTGTCCCGGTGACGAACTCAGGGAGGTTGCCGTCGGTCATGCTCTTTGTCCACTCGTAAAAGGGTGCAAGGGGGGACCAGCTTTCATCCCACACAAAGCCAAACCCTTCAGCAAACAGCAGGCCCCAAATGATGCACCATACGCCCATCCACTTCAGAATGGTGATGCCGTTGTTGACCACGGGGTCAGCAGCGAAGGGCTTGGTCCCGAGGTACATGCCGATGAGGAGAACGATGAGGCCATATCCGAAATCGCCGAGGATCAGCCCGTAAATGATGGGGAAGGTCAGCATCATGAAGAAGGTGGGATCGAACGTGCCGTAGGCAGGTCGTCCAACGAGACCAACAAGCAGTTCAAACGGCTTGGAAACCTCACCGTTTTCAAGAGCGATTGGAGGGGCGACTTCCTCGCCGTGGTCGTCGTGGTCGTCGTGGCCGTGGTGGTCGTTGACAAACGCTTCAACCTCGATGTGAGAGGCGATGTGCTTGAGCGATGCACGGATGCTTTGTTCCTTGGCCGTAGGGACCCAGGCGTCCAGTGCGAAGGCTTGACCGGAAACGGCCATCTGCGTGGGCGCCGTGAAAATTTCATCTTCCTTTGACAGATGTTCTTGTACGGCCAAGAGATTGCGGGCGTTTGCATCGGCCCATTTGTTGGCACGTTTCTTGGAAGACTCTTGCGTGGCTTGAGCCGATTCCTTTTGCATGATGAGGGCGCCAAGGATTTTCTTGGGGGAGCCCTCCATGTTGGGGATTTGAACAGGCTTTCCGCCCAACTCGCCAAGAGCCATCTGGACTTCCGCTGATTCGGAGGGCATGCAAGCGACGGCAACAACGCCAGGAGCGGAAGCGAGTTCAACTCTTGAAGTCAGTTCACCAAAGGTGGAAGCGGCTTTGCTTGCCTTTGAGGTTTCAGCGACGTAGACCTCGACTCGGTCGCTGCCCATGAGAAGTTCGAGATCGACGCCCAACGGCACCAAGCGCTTCATCAGTTTAATTTGATCCACCAGAAGAGCCACCTCGGCCTCAGCGTCGCGTTGCTGATCCAGATGGTTCAAGCTGTCCTGGAGCTCAGAAGGAAAATCCCCTGAAATGAGGTCCTTGATTTTGCGAACCGGCAAGGGACCGTCGGCGTTGACTGGTTTGAAAGCGGAGACGGCTGCCCGCACCTTGGCAAGAAGCGCGCTGACCTCGTTGGCTTCATCGGAGTTGATGGCTTGACCGACTTGTATGCCGTCTTCGAAGTTGGCGTAGGTCTCCACGTGGACGCAGCCCTCGTTGGTGCAGGCACGGAGCACATCTTCCATGTTGGACAGCGGTGCAGCCACTGTCAAACGGGACATGGCAACGGTGTCAAACATGGCGGCTCAACTCAAGAAGAAAGGGAATCGATGACCATCTGAACGGCCTTGGCTTGATTGTCAGCCGACTTTGATTCAATGCTGGCAACGGCTTTGGCACCGTCTGCCTTGACCACATCGGCTTCAGCCTGCGCTTTGTTCCGTGCGTCATCAAGAATGGCTTGGGATGCAGCGACGGATGTGTCAGCCGCAGTTTGAATCATCTCTGATGACTTTTTACGAGCATCGGACAGAAGCTTTGCAACTTCATCTTGGGCGTCAGAGAGGCGCTTTTCTGCAGCCTGTTCCGCGTTTTTGATGCTCCGGAGGACGTCAACCATACCCATGTCAAGCACCTATTGGTTCCGGTCAACTTAGCGGGGTTTAAGAGTCTAACGGGGTTGTTGACTGGGCACAGGTTTCGTACCCCTAAATCGGCTTGCCATTCCAAAGGGAAGAAGCAAGCGGCCATCCACGCTTTCAAACCCGACTCTTTTCATCATTTTACGGTAATATCCGTTCGTCCCGTAGTGAGTATAGGACTTTGCAAGGCCCTTCCACGGGTGGTCGCGCTCTCGTGTAAGGACCCGGGCCATCACCTGAACGCCGGTGTTCATCCACAAGTAACCGAAAAAGCCGTGAATTCTATTGGCCTTTCCGGCATCACACATGACAAGGCGACCGCCGGGCTTGAGAACTCTAAAAATCTCCCTTAGACCTTGTTCTTTGTCCCGAAAGTCCCTGAATGAAAACAAACAAAACACCATGTCGTATGTGTTGTCGGGAAGCGGGATCTCTTCGGCGATCGCTTCGACGTATTCAGCGGGCGCTTCTCCTCTTTTTTCCCTCGCTCCGTCGACGCGTTGTTTTGCCGTAACCAACATCTCTGGAGACGGGTCGAGGCACGTCACATCGAGCCCCACCAAGTCTTCTGCAAACGAACCAGGGCCGCAGCCCACCTCAAGCACTTTCATGCCTTGAGCGGCGTGATTACGGACATTGCGACGCCATCGTTTGTCCTGACGAAAGGTCATCCATTTGTTGACACGATCGTAGTTGGGGATGGTGGCTTCAAGTTGGGCTTCCAGCGACTCCCACGCTTCCAAATCGATACCGGACGGGTCGTACCCTCCAGTCGCCGCTCTTGTGCCCATGGCCCGCTCTGAAGCCCGACTGTTTTGGAGGTGTCGTTGATTTCCCAATACAATCTCAAGCGATACGCTCCACGGTTTCGGGGGTGATGCCTTCATCAGGCGTGACCCGGAACACGAGAATCTTGAGGTTCTCTGGGGCGTTTCGGAATTTGCTGACGATCATTGAATTCTCAAAGTCCGTACCAATCGTCCGAACCTTGAACGAGAGCACCATGTCTGCAATGGAGGACAGTTCCTGTTTCACAGTGGAATCTAGACCATCGGTCGAAACCGAAATCATGAGAATCCCACGCACCATTTGAGCATGGGCTTGCAACATACGAACCATGGAAAGAACCCGCGATTTATCGTTGCGTTGCAAAAAGAAATCAAGATTGTCAAGAACCGCACGGAAGTATGGGCCCAATCCCATGATTTCGTTGGTCACTTCGGTGAGGTAATCCTGGCTGGAATCGTCCACGAATCGTGTTTGAGCCAGGCGCTGAATGTCTTCAAGCCGGAACCCCTCAAGTCGGTAACGGCTGGCAAGGAGTTCTCTTTCGAGAACATTGGCGTTGTATTCTTCGCCGATGGTGCGCACGTTGATGTCGAGTGGCCACCCGTATTTTTGGAAGATGCGAGCTATTTCTTGTTCGCCTTCATCCGTGGTGATGTACAGGGTGTTTTCCGATTCTTCGGCCGGGGAGGTGAATTGTTTGGCAAACAACTCGCTGCCAGAACCGGTTTCAGTAAACGCCACAATGGTGAACCCGCGGGGCACACCACCGTGCATTTCGTTGTCGAATTTCGGGACACCAAACGACCCTACCTTCCCAAAGAATTCTTCGTCATCTGCATCAAAGGTCATTTTTCTTGCCATGAACTCACCTCAGAGAAGAACCACTTGCCCACGATCGACGATGTCCGTACAATAGGTGTCGAGATTGGCCAACACCAACGGTGGTGTTTGGTCCGGGACGGTCAACAGGACGGAGAGCACCTCTCGCTGGCGAAAGGTGTTGATGAAGGTGTGAAGATATTCGGCGAGCATGCGCTCATCGTTGTAAATCGAAAGCGCATTGATGCTGTCGAGAATCACGAAATTTCGAGGTGTGCTTACGGTGCGCAGCGTGTACAACGTTCTCAATAAAATTGATTCCAGCATGATGGGGCTGTCAACGAAGGTGATGTTGGGGTAATTCACGTCGGTACCGCCCATCACCCCGGACGAAACGAGGTCCAAGAAATGGATGTTGGAGACGTCGATGCCAATGGCCTCGTAGGCTTGTATAATTTCCACAGCCCCTCGGCTGGCGGAGATGTAAACGCCCCCCATCTCAAACATCTGCATAAGAGGCAGCATGGTGCTGGCCGTAACGCCAAAGGCATTGCCTGTGCCCACTCGGACTTGGATGGCACTGCTGAGGGAGACTTGTGTCAATTGCTCGGCGATCATTTGGTCCAGTTCAAACATGCTCATTGCCCCCATCGACCGGCTTTGTCAGCCGAAGCGCCCCATTTCAACATCGGAATGAGCATCACGCCCAGGGGTGTGAGTTCGATGGCATGCTTTGCACGGCTGTGGAACGTACCCCGCATCTTCACGACCTGAAGGAACCGCAGCAAGTGGCCCATTCGTTCCGAATCGCCCATGACGATGATACCGTCTGCAATGGCCTCTTCAACGCCAAAGGACGACCAGTGGGCGTTTTCAGTTGCGGAGGTGATCTCTGAGATGAGAATCGTGGTGCACCCCAACGTGGCCAATTTTTTACCGAGGGTGAACAAGAAATCTCGAATCAGTTGTTCTGACTTAATTTTGTAACACAGGGTGGTCACGGAATCGATCACCAATCGAGTAACTCCAATCGTGTTGACGATATCAACAATGGATTTGATCAATGCGTGGACGTCGTCAAGGTCAAAGGAGGCCTTGTCCAAACCCAACCAGGAATAGAGCACGTCCATGTCAAAAACGTTGATGAGCCCAGAATCAACCATGTTCATGTCGAAAAAGGAGTATTGGCGTATGTTTTCCAGCAGTTTGACCGATGGCTCTGTGGCCGTAAAGTGGGCGCATGCCTCTCCTGCGAGCGCCCCACGAACGAGAAATTCCATTCCCAGCGTTGTTTTTCCCGAGCCGCAGGTGCCTGCAGCCAGCACGGTTGAGCCGTAGGGTATCCCACCGCGGAGAATTTCATCGAGACCGTGAATTCCGGTCACGCACCGGTCGCGGGTGTAGACGCCTGAAGACTGCATGTGAACAAGGCACAGGAGCGGTTGCAGGTTGATGAAGTGTTTCCTTGATTGGCCGATTGCGAACAGAGTGAATCAAACATCTCCGGGCGAGGGTGCATCGCTCACCGACCACGATGTTGCTGCGTAACGGTCAGCCCCGTCCCACGCCAAGGACTGGCCAGTGACCATGAACAATCCCGTATCCCCTCCCCAAGACGTTCGACCGACTTCAGAAGGCGTCACCTGCTCCAATTGAGTGTACCTCAACGAGAGAATCGCTTGCCGGTCATCAAGTCCATTGAGCGACCCTACGCCGAGGAAGCCGGATTGGCCCAAATCAATGATCTCGCTTGCGTTTCCGTAGGATTGCGTCGAGGGATCACCGCTCAATACCGCTAAACCGCCGCCGGAAACGACCCCTTCTTGGAACAGCACGTTGCTCGTGGTTGAACCAGAGGTGTGGTTGAGGGACCAACCTCGAAGGGCAACAGCGAAATCGTTGGGGTTTCGGAGTTCAATCCATTCAGGCCCACCGGCAGCAGGACGGGTCATGACTTCACTGAGTTCCAAAACATCGAATTTTTGCGCTCGATTGTGCACTTCCAGAACGATTTGTAGCACACGGCCGTCTTGATGGAATTGGCGGTATGCCGTTGAAGATGCGGGGGATCTCGCACGCTCGGTTCCGCCTTCAAAGAGGATTGAACCTGTTTGGTTTGCATCGGTGTGCTGTTGAACGGTGATCGAAAGGTGCAAACTCAAGCCCTCGCCCAAACCAAGTCCCTGTGCCATGCCGGTCTCGGTGACGTTGCGAAGGGCTGAAATCCGATGGTCGTCAACGACACCATCGCCCAACAAACCAGCTTGCAATCGCCCATTGGTTAGCATTGCTGCATCCAATTGATGCCAATCGCTCGTACCGTTGTCCACATCAAGGCCCCCTGAGGCGTCGTATGGCACGAACCATCCCTCGCCTCCTGTCAATCGATCAAGCCCGATTGCAGCTGCGCGGTCCAGTCGGTCCACCTCAGGGTCGTTGGGCCCCATTTGCAACTGAGCCAACGAGAGGAACGCAGTTAAGATCATCAAAAAGAGGGTAAAAGCCGATAAAAATTCAATCACGGCGGTCAAGCCGCCTTCATCAGCGGCCAAGGTTCGCCTTGCCTTGGTGCGCATGCTTCGATTCAAGGCTTCGGGATTCATGAGGTTGCCGCCGAACACCCTCCCGAAAGTTTCGATTGCCCATGCACCACAATACTGGAGAACAGGGTGACATCGCACTTTGGAAGCGATGAGTCTTTGAATCCCCAAGTTGACCAATTAATCATGAGCGAGCGAGAGCCGGGCCCTGACCGCATCCAGCGCCGAAGCGCAAGCTTGGTGTTCCTGCTCCTCTCCTCTACCCTTTTGGCACTCTCCATTGCCCCGGCTGCGAGCGCTGTTAGTGGCTCTTTGGGGATTTCCGACTCACCATCACCGGAACCCGACAAATGGTACAACGCCTACGAAAGAATCACCTTCACCGCAGAGGTGAGCAATTACATTGGTGGTTCGGACGGCGTAGGCAGGGTCATGTCATGGTATGCTTGCGAAGGCGACGTGCCCAGCAACACCTGCGTCGCAGACTCCGATGAGGAAGGCACGTTCACCCTCACCAACATTCCCGGGAGTTCTTCAGCCAACTTCACATCGCCCGATCGATGGCGCCCTGGCACAGGCACGGAGGGCGTATACACCATCGTCTATGCGTTTGCAACTGACGACCAAAACGCAGCAGATGATGAGTTTTCGTTTCAAATCAACATCACGCAGCACTTCTCGGACATCACCGTCAACGGAAATCACGACGTCCTTGAGAACATTGAGAACCTGGCAATGTTCGACGACAACCGTATTCTGAACACAGGAACAGACTACGGCCTGACGGCAAGCGGCGCGGTCATCAGTTGTACAACCTGTGGACTTGATGCCAGCATGGGTTGGCAACTGTGGAATGCCGATGGCACCATCTTGCTCGACCAAGCCTACCGGAACGTTACCGATTTGCCCGATTGGGGTGGCAGCGCAAGTTGGAACCGGCCGTTGCCCAACCTCACCCACAGCACTGAAGGCACCTATCTCCTGAAATGGGGTTCATTCAACAGCATCGGCACACCTTACGGCGACAAGAATCTACAGGACAACCTCGCTGAAACTCAACTCGTGTTCAACAACAGCCTTGACGTTGAAGTGATGGATGTTTATCCAACTCATAGCCAAGAAGCCACCACCTTCTACTACGGCAACGACCGCCTAACCTCCGTACTCAGAAACAAAGGAAACGTCACGGTGGAAAACATCCAGGTGAGTCTTGAGGTGCTTTCACCCCAGTTCCAAGTCGAGGTTGAAGAAACCTGCACAATTCAACAACTGCACCCCGGTCAATCCACGAATTGTTTGTTCCCGATGACGACAACTGGCGACAGCCGAACCGTACGCGTGAGCATGCCGATGATTTACTCAACCGGCCAGGATGTCCGCACTTCCGACAACCTCTACACCCTGCAAGCCGACGTGGAAGTGGGAGCGATCAACCCGACCATTCAAATCAACAGCCAACAAAATCTCTTCTCAGCTTCCGAGGACATTCAACTCGTGGCAAGATACAGCGAAATTGCATCACAGCCTCTCAATTTCACGTGGAGGCAAGGCTTCTTTGTATGGGGATACGGCCAGGTGTTCAACCAAACAGGAGAAACCTTTGGGCTAGGGTCCCACAACGTGACCCTCGTGGCACGTGACCCTTGGGGAGAAGAAGCATATGCACATGTTGAATTTAACGTCCTTAACGCCATCCCGCTGTCTCTTGAACCCTATGCGACTGGAGAAGCCGTGACCGAGCAGCTCGCCAATCACGAAATGAGCTTGCACCTGCCTGTTCTTGGGAGCAATTACGGCATAGGTGGTGGTTTATCCCCGTTGATGATGTTGGATGTTGAACTCTCGCCACAACAAGGTACCGACATAGGGCTAAGAGGTATTGATTTGACCCTTAATCTACCTGCTATTTTGCCCGATGACATCGATCTCAGCACGATAGGACTCCGTTACCTCCCTTCCATCGAATCCCAACTTTGGACGCCTTTGGAGGGCGAGAAATACTACACGCTCAACGGAGACGGCACGGCTTCGGTCCACCTGAACGAACCCGGTGTTGTCCTCATCACTGGAGTGCTGTCCGAAATCAACGTCTCTGCTGTTAACGTGACATGGGCCCCCCTCCGCGCAGGCCACATTGAGTTGAGTTTTGATCATCAAGGCAACACCGCAAACCCGTACATTGGTGGATGGGCGATCTACAAACTCACCGGCATTGCAGGGTCCACCTTCTTCCCTGACCCGTCGCAGGAATCATCCGAATTCATCTGGGAAGAACTCACCAGAGACTCCCGCGTGGCAACCATAGCAACCGTGACCACCCAATGGGAAGACCCGGACCCGTTGCCCACAGGTGTGTGCGCATCCTACGCCATTGCCCCGGTGGATAGAGAGGCCTCGCCGAATTTGGAAATGGTCAACATCACCCGAGTGGGCGGTGAGGCCGGCTTGGTTTGCGGCGATGCCGTCCCTCCTACAACTACCGTGACAAACTTCAACCACGAATGGAGTTTCTCAAACGATACGGCGTGCTTTGACCGTCAAGAAGATTGGTCGGTTTGCTACGATGTCACCCTTACATGGACATGGCCTGCACAAGAGGCTCAAGGGAACGTGTCATGGGATTTGTACAGGATTGAACGCCAACCAGCGGGTGTGGATTTGTCCTTCCTACGACCCGTTGCGGAAGAACTTCGAGGAGTGCCGGGTGAACAGGGAAGTTTCAATCAAACAGGAATGGACATCGATGGCATTCGCCCTTATCGAACCTATTACTACATCCTCGCCCCGATCGACGCCGTAGGCAACGAGCAATTCATCGCCACGGCTGGGTCACCGAACGTTGAACGCGTTCAAATCAACGACGACTGGTGGAGCTACAACCAGCACATCATCCCTCCAGAGCCTGAGCCGCCTGAGCCGCCCTTGGGCATTGAATGGCTGCAGACACTCAACGATGCATTAGCAACGGATGAATTCCAAACAGTTGGCTTGGTAATGTTGGCCTTGGTGTTGATCAACTCCATAGCACTCCCTGTGATTCTCAAGAAGAACAAACGGTTGAAGCGTGTCATCGCTGCTCGACAAAAGAACGCTGCAAACAGCGACATCGACATGGACTTCGATGACTTCTTTGAATGATGGCGCGGCAGGGGAGATTCGAACTCCCGAGGTGAGACACCACCGGATTAGCAATCCGGCGCAATGGCCAGGCTATGCGACTGCCGCTTGACCTGCGCCACCGGTGGACTTCTCATGAACATGACGGTGGGGGCTCGTTGCTCGGATGGCCGTGCAGTCATGCATTAAGAGGGCCGAAAAAGCCCAACCATGAAGGCGGGACTGCGACGATGATTACCAGTGAAAGGAACATCCACCCGAGGTAGAACAAACTCCGGAAGAACGACTTGGCGGCTTTAGGCATGCGGCCGTTGTGGTCAAAAGGTTCCTTTGGGTCAATGTCCCAGACGGATTTTCCGTACCACAACGTCAATCCACCGGACACAAAAGCCCAGAGCAAGGGAATGCCAGAACCCGGCCAAAAGCATGGCACCGAACCCAACATAAACAGGCCGACGATATAGAATTTAGATTGTTTGAGGGTGTGTTCAGGGCCACGAACCTCGTTCATCATCGGCACGTTCGCCCCCTTGTATTCACCCGAACGGTACAGGGCGAGGGCCCAGAAGTGAGGCGGCGTCCACAAAAAAATGAGGAAAAAGAGCATCCACGGAACGGGTGAACCAAGGTCAAACACATTGGAATTGTTGATGGAATCTCCTGCTGCAACCGCCCATCCGATGAGTGGCGGAGTGGCCCCTGCAGCACCACCTATGACGATGTTCTGAGGCGTGGAGCGCTTGAGCCACATGGAATAAACAAGGACGTAAAACGCCACGGAAAAGAACGACCAGAAAGCAGCTTTCGCGCTCACAAGCAGAAACAGGGATGAGCCGCTGATGGCGATGAGTAAACCGAACACGAGAGCAAACCTTGGTGTG
Source organism: Candidatus Poseidoniales archaeon (assembly GCA_009887255.1). Classification (GTDB taxonomy): domain Archaea; phylum Thermoplasmatota; class Poseidoniia; order Poseidoniales; family Poseidoniaceae; genus Poseidonia. Next base: position 13,581 of record QXXW01000007.1, read on the forward strand.
GCATGTCCTTGCGGGATGGGGCGATGTTGGGTGCGGCGCATTTTGGGGTCAATGTCCGCATCGTACCACATGTTGATGGCGTTTGACCCTCCCGCAGAAAGGGTCCCACCGATAACGGTGATGACGATGGCAATGATGGTGTCACCCCAAGAACGATCCAAATCAATGGTCCCATGGCGAGCCAGCAGGTCATGGGTGAGAATGGCGCAAAGGGCGGTCACTTGCAGCAAAACAATGACTCGAAGTTTCATCAACTGGATCATGACCTTGAACAGGCCGGGGTGGGGCACGATCGGAAACGAGGACGTCTCCTTCGTCATTCACTCTCAACTCCTTCTGGCACAGATGTGCCAGCCAAGCGAACGGCGAACACCATGGCCATGGAGGATAAGAACGCCGAAACGCCCACCACCAAATGCAGCAACGACAACCATTCTGGGAAATCACCAATTTTGGCGAACACGATGTAGGAACCACCCACCAACACGTTCAAAATCCATACACCGGTTGTTATCTCCGCCATTTTGACAAGATCGGCGTCCCCACTGCTGAGGGGTTGATGGTTTCGCATGGCTGCTGTGGCCATGACGAGCACCAGACCAACCACGACGGCCCCAGCACGGTGGATCATTTGAATGAAAATACCAGGCCCTTCAAGGGATGGCAGGAACGAACCTTGGCATTTGGGCCAACCGTTGGGAAAACCAACAGAACAACTCTGATTGTATTGCCCGCCGGCTGAGGACGAGACCCATGCTCCAAGAACGAGCAACAACCCAAGAGCACCCGCCATGCTGTGCATGCGCTTTGTGTGCTGATTCAAGAAAGCGGTTGTGGTGTTGCTCAGCCATTCCCAACGCACGCCTTCGAGGGCCCGCATTCGCATGTACTGGTACATCAAAACAGAGGTGAAAATGGATGCCAAGGTGAGGTGAAGTGCTACGGTCCAATCGGCATTGTCGTACTCCACCGTGATGTAGCCAGCAGCGGCTTGAACCACCAACAAAACGGCTGCAGCGTACGTGTAAGGTTTGATGGCTCGAGGGAATGTACCGCGTTGAGCGAGAAAAACATTCACGAGGATGGGGACGGCGATGACACCCACCAGCATTCGATGGAACCACTCAACAAAAATTTGGAAGGTGGTGTATCGGTGATCTGGGCCGCGGGAATCCGTTTGTTCCGGGTGCTCCTCCCAGTATTCTCCCTGTTGTTCTTCGCCGACCATAAAATGCCATGTGCCAAAACAAGTTGGCCATTCAGGGCACGATTCTCCAGCATCGTTGATGCGGATGCTGCCGCCTACGGCGATGATGAGAAACGCCATCACAACCAGCATGAGCGGGAGGGTCGAGGGGCGACGCCACCACGGCTCTTCCATGGAACGTGGTGAGAGCAGACCCCTTTTGAACACATGCCCCCACCTCCCAACATGTCGAGGGCAACCGGTGCAGCGGTCGCCTTGGCCTTGATGTTCATCCTCCAAACCCCGGTCGTCATGGCCCAAACCACACAGGAGAGGTCGGGTGAAGTCGTTGATGTGATGATGTTTGATGCGGCGTGCCTCAACGAGAGCCGGTGCGACTTAACGAGACCTGACCATCTTGTTGAGTACTTCGCTGCCGATTGGTGCGAGCCGTGCTACGAAGTTTCGCCGTTGGTGAATTCGGCTTCATCGACAGAGGTTCTGGTCATCCAGCACCCGTCTTCTCCCGCCGACCAAGCCTACGTCTCCCTATCCAATCAACGGTTTGAGCATGATTACCGGTTGGTGTTTTATCCATCCATCGTTGTGGATGGGGCTGCTCTTCTCACGGGGTCAAGGCAAGCGCTTGATTTGAACA
>QXXW01000070.1:0-4066 GCA_009887255.1 Candidatus Poseidoniales archaeon
GAGCGCCGCCCATGTCGGTTTGAACCCATCCGGGATGAAGCAACAACACGGACACACCGCGTTCGGCGAGTTCATTTTTCATGGCAACGGTAAACATGTTCAGCGCTGTTTTCGAAGCACGGTAGGCATAGGAACGACCGCTCTCACAGTCGGCGATCGACCCCATCAAACTGGAAATCATCACCACTTTTGACCCGTCTTTTAACCAAGGAGATGCGTGCTGAGTGACCCGAATGGGTGACAAAGCGTTGACTTGAAGCACATCAATGGCCATGTCAAAATCAATCAACTCCAACCTCGACCATCGGCCGTCGGCAACACCGGCGTTGTTGATCAACACGTCAATGGGCGACCCGATAGCGCCCATCATCGCTTTCACATCCTCGTCGAAGCGGACGTCAACAGCATGACAGGTCAGATCGGGGTGGTTCAGCGCTTCAAGCCCGCCTTTGTCTGAACGGTACGTCGCATGTACGGTGTTTCCTTTGTTCAAGTGTTGATGAACAAATTCCAAACCGATGCCTCGGTTTGCACCCGTAATCAACACCGTTTCTTGCACCATGGTCTCTCTCACCTCAAAGAAAATCCTCTTCATCGTCTTCGTACATGTCTTCCTTTCGCTTTTTCAGGAAGCTCTTGTACTGGATGTACGCACTCACCATGCCCAGCGGCACAGCAAGATAGACGTCAAAGGCGTCGGTCCCGTTGAGTCTCGAAACATCCCACCCCAACGCAACATAGATGGAAAAGATGGCTCCGATGGAAGCAAGAACGCCCGAAACAAGCACCGGGATCAGTCTTCGGAACGAAAAACCTGCGATGATGGCAAACAAGGTAAGCAAACCGGAAAGCAACCAATCGCCTTCCAAATCGTACCCAAATTGTTCGCCTGCGGAAATCAGGCGGGTAACGGCAAGAAAAACAAGCCCTGCTGCAAGAAAACGTATGGCCACTTGAGCAACCGAAATGGAAACCATGGCGAGCACGATGCCAACGGCCCAACGAAACTGTTCTGGGTTGAGATCATAGCCGTATTCCTCAACCATGGGGTAGAGTTGGTCGGCGGCACCGTAGCCAACAAACAGGCCCGCCAGCCCGATGGTCACTGGCAACCGTTGAGCGCCTTGAACAAACAACCAAGCCGAGATCAAAAGAATGGGTACTGCGTAAGTGAATCCGCCTTCGACCACCTGATTCAGGACCAGATGGGCGTGCTCGGTGGCGTCTTCCGTCACCATACTCCGCTCACCGTCCGATGGTGTTCAAGCCAGTCCAAAAAGAGCAAGCCCGCCCAACATCATCACGATTGGCGGAACCAGCATTTCCATCATGGAACGAGAACGCCCAGCATTGGCCAATTCTGAACCACGTTGAAGCACGCACTTCATACCAACACCGTCCTCATCTCCTTTGACTTCGATGATGCTGTTGGCGATGGTCCCGTCCAATCCTTCAGCCTGCCATTCCTCTGTGGAACGAGGCACGGTTTGGCCCATGATGTAAACAGGATTGCCCAAGCGCAGCCCAGAGAGCGTCCAACGGTGCTGTTTCACCTTGGTGCCGCGAAGCAAACCGGCCATGGCTTGGGCCATCACTTGCTTGCCCAGTGTTTGAGCAAACGCTCCGTCCCATCGCTTGAGGTACTGCCCGTACTTCCGTCGCTTGAACGTGGTTGTGTTGACCTTGATGCCCCCAGTACCGTCGTGAAGGAAGAAATCACATCCACCTTTTTCTTGACGAACGGTGACCCAATTGCACTCTTCCTTTGAATTTCCTTCGCTGTCCTTCACGGTCCGGCACTGCTTCTGCTCGTATTCCCAATGGTAACCCACCATGTGGTCCATGGCCATCTTTTCATTGCCATCAACAACGACCCGCATGGCGCCTTGGTGTCCTGGTCGGACCTGCCCCACCAGTTCGGGGTGGCCAACAGGGGCTGAGCGGACCAGGGAGGTCGGTGTGTCGAGCATCTGTCCGAGCATCTTTGCACGGAACCAACCGACGAGGGTCAAGATCAGGCCAACGCCAGCGATGGCAGCAGCCGGGACGATGCCAACGCCTTCGGGGTCATCCCTCATCAGGGTTCCACCTGCGGCCACTGTGCCAGCGACAGCGATGAAGGCGTAGATTGAGAAAAGCGAGAAGGTTGCCGGTGTTGGCGTGCCCACCTTGTGGGGATGCTCGGCAATGGGTTCACCACCTTCATCCGCAGCGTAGGGATTTTCCTTGTTCCATGTTGCGTATCCAGGAGCGGGGAGGATCCAATCACTGGGATCGGTGGTGGGCACGTATGTTGTTTGTTGCAACCACCAACTGTCAACGGTGAACCCACTCTCTTGCGCTTTGGCTTCAAGCGCCTCTGGTGGCATGGCCTCTTTTCGAATTGAATGGAGAGTGGCCTCCAACGACCCCGGTGCAGTCAGCGCCAAGAGCAGGCAACCGAGAATCATCAGGAAGGCCATAGAGGGTTCAGAAGTGATGGCAAGTCCTGCACCCACAAGGGTGATGAGCATACCAATGACCCAGACAAGCCAACCCTGCCATGTGTAAGGAAGGTTCAGTTTGAAGGTTCCACCATCGAGGTCGAGAGGAGAGGTGTTCACAAGCACCGCTCGGGTTGTTCCTAAATGAAGGTTCACGAACGTGGGGTGCGGGCAATGGGCATATTTTACCCAGTTTTTCTCCCATGGAGGCTGGTCGTAAACGACGGCGTACTGGTCAGAAGAGGGTTGTTGGAACACTCAGAAAACTGGATGAAACAAACAGACTTACTGCCTGTCTGATACGCTCGAGTGCAGGAGGCAGGATTCGAACCTGCGAACCGTTACGGACTGGGACCTCATCCCAGCGCCTTTGACCAAGCTGGGCGACTCCTGCGGCGACCTTTCCTCTCAACTCGCGTATATCAACACCGCGACCAAGCCCTACGATTGTTCATCAAAGAACACGACCACCTCGTCCAATGTTTTCCGGTGAATATCTGGAACCATGGCGTCTTTTGCTGGGTAGCCTATTGGCATCACGAGAACCGCTTCTTCGTGGCGAGGACGTTCGAGAAGTTCACGGAGGAACCCCATCGGTGAGGGCGTGTGGGTGAGCGTAACCAACCCCATGTTGTGCACGGCTTGGATGAACATCCCGGCTGCAATGCCACACGATTCTGTGGCGTAGTATGTCGGCCCCCATTCGCCGTTGGAACGCTGGCGTTTTTTTTGTTTGAACAAGACCACCACCCAAGGCGCGTCGGTAAGATGAGCCTTGACCGCATCTGTTCCCAGTGGCGTTAACACTTCAGACCATGCTTCAGGCATGCGTTCACTGTAGGTTTTACGTTCTTCATGTTCCGCCGCTTCACGCACTCTTTTTTGCAGTTCTTCGTTTCGAATGGCAACCCAGGTCCAAGGCTGAAGGTGAGCCCCGTTGGGGGCGGTTGAACCTGATAAAATCGCTAATTCAATCAAACGGCGGTCAACGTCACGATCGGAAAAATCCCGAGTTGTTCGCCTTTCTGACAGCTCGCTGTAGTTGAGTTCAGCTCGTCTGAGCATGTCATCATGCAACCGTTCTGTCCAGTGAAGCGGAATGAAAGGGCGGTCGTCCATGGTCCTCGATTCAAAGATGGGCTCGGGGTTCATAAGAGCGCGGAGGCCAAGATTTGGAGGCGTGAGTCCACCGTTGTGTCTTGCGTTCACGACCGTTCCTCTGCGTTGTTTTCCACTTCAATGTGCAATTCGTTTCTGCGCCGAAACGGCAGAGTTGTCCACGGATTATCGTACACGGCAAGGACGCCAGGACCTGCGGCATGGAGGCCTTCGCGTTCAATGGCTGCACGAAGGGCCACCTCAATCCGTTGCGTCTTGCTGGGCGTGGTGCGACCAGAAAATTTCATCACCGCGACGTTGGCGCCTTTGTGGTTGACCAGTTGGACACCTTGGTCGTCGGGCGCTGGCAACGATGTTATGGAGTACAACGAGGGCATGGTAAACGCCATCCAACCCTCGCCCTCATCGTCCCACATGCTGACAGGAGCGGTCATGGCGATCGATGCTTGTTGTTCATTGCCGCC
>QXXW01000071.1:0-15689 GCA_009887255.1 Candidatus Poseidoniales archaeon
TCCACTTTTGCTCACATCTACCGACCGACGAATCACGTTGGAACGACCCCGATATCCATTCCGCATGAAGTGTTACCCGTTCCGGGTGAGCACGCTCATGCGCATCATGTACGCTGCATTAGCCTCAAAAACCCCCACTTGGAGATGGTCTGATGGACGGCTCCAGCATTGCAGCATGGGTCTTCCTAAGTTTGGTGGCCGTTGTCATCCTCCGAGTTGGCTTTGTTTGGTACACGCGCATTCGCCCGCTCCAACCTTCGTTGGAACTCGAATGGGCTGCGGATTGTGAGCACTTGACCACCGCCACAGTGGATGGGAACGACTTGGTGTTCCGCAACGTGCGTGATTTTCACTGGCGAACGACCAGGGACAGGGACGAGAGTTGGGACGATGAAGTCAAGGTCAAGATCGATGAACTGACCGATGTTTGGTTCGTTGTGGATCACTTCCATTCCATTCACGGTATGGCCCACACCTACCTCACGTTCGACTTTGCCTGCGGCACATGCCTCTCGTTTTCATTTGAGACTCGGCGGGAACGAAACGAACGCTACCATCCATGGGACGGACTTTGGCGAGCCTACGAACTGTACCTGCTGGTCGGGCATGAACGCGACGTCACTGGCTTGAGAACAACCGCTCGAAAGAACCGAGATTACATGTTGAGAGCCATGACCCCTCCCGGCAAAGACCGGGAGTTGTTGCTGGCTATGGTTGCAAAATTGAACAAGTTGGCCGTTCAGCCCGAATGGTACCATTCGCTTTTGACCACGTGCAACACCTCCATCGTGAACATCGTGAACCAAATTACACCCGGTCGAATTCCATTCCTCTGGAGAAATTTCTTGCCCGGCTATACCCCAAAGGCGGCTCTTCGTCTGAAATTGGTCGAGGATTGGGGTGGTTTGGAGGGCACGTTGGAAGCGGCTCGCGTGGACGAAGTGGCCCAACAGTGGTCGGGTGACGGGGATTACTCAGCCATGCTTCGCGCCCACCTTCCGTCCAAACAGAACTTCAATGAGGAAGAACCAACATCAGTCGGCCAGAACCGTAGTCCAGCATGACCGTGTCGCTTGTGGCCATGTTGTGGAGCCCTCGCGACCCCATGTTCAGTTGGTCGTTTGTGAGTGGATAGGATGCGCCTGTGAGGTTGAGGCCGTCAACCGACACGAGGGCCATCAGCGAAAACGATTGTTGTGGAACAACCCGGATGGCATGGCTGACATTCGGGGCCAAAAAACAAAACCGTCCGCGTTCGTCAACCACCTCAATGTCGATGGCGTGATGAGCGCACTCCAGCATGTTCGCCCATTCGTGCTCCATGTCTCCGCCTGTGGCCCCGACAACCCGCACGCTTGTGTGTCCTTGTTCCACGGCGTAGGACAGGGCTTTTGACAGATCGTTGGATTCTTGCTCGGGCCGCTCAAGAACCTCCATGTTGTCAAGCGACGAAAGAATGTCTTGATTCAGACTGTCAAAGTCGCCAATGACGGCATTCACTTGCACACCGTGCTCCATGCACGATACGACTGCTCCGTCGCAGGCTACCACGATGTTCGGTCCGTCCAAGGCCATCGCAAGAATGCTCGGCATGGGCCAAGGCCCGTTGCACACGACCAAACACGTTGGTTCCTCCATGGTTGTTCTGAGGGCGAAAGGCATCAAAGGCCTTCCTCTTGCTTCAGCACCTGACCCCCCTTAGGGGGTCAACTCAACGGTGAACAACCATTTTCAACATCCGGGTGTGTGCTTGCCGTATGACGCCGCCACGCGACTCCCGTTTGCTCAGTCAAAGCATCGTGCTTGTCGGCTTCTTCCTGCTCAGTCTATGTTCGCCGATGGTGGGCCCTGTACACCAAGAAGCACCGGTATTGGACAAGGCCCGTTCGGTACAGTTCTCATCACCGTTTACCGCTGAAAGCGGCTATGGGCACGACTTTGGCGGCATGACCGTCAATTACGACGGCTTGGACCAAGCGATGGTTCGTCAAGAGTCCGTCATCGACCAGTTCAGTTTGGACCTGACGATGTTCAACACATCCGAACACCCCGGGACCCCCGATGTAAAATTGACTCGGTACGCCAAGCAACATTGGTGCTGGAGCACACAAGAAGGGAACGTGCGCACATGGTCCACCTCCTCAGATCTCAACACCTCTCTGGTCGACAGCGTCGCTCCAGCCAACGCCACGGAACTCGTGGACTGCGCAATTGCGGTCACGGCGAACGAAATGCAACGGGTTCTCTATGCCGACGGCCCGGATCTCAAAATGGGGCGTTATGCTCTGGAAAGCCAAACCTACTGGGACGGTCCTCGATGGCACACCCGGACCATCATGGAAAACGTCAACGCCACCGATTTGGAACTCGCCATTCACCCGGATGGTGTTGAATGGGGCCTGATGCGCACGGCCGACGGCCGACTGCATCAAGTCAATTTCAGCGGAGCCTACTGGTCTCATTCGGTGCTGGAGCAAGGTCCTGTTGGGCGTGATATTGTCCTCCACATGGACGAGGACGGTGTTGCTCACGTGCTCTATACCCTGGGGGATGAGGTTGTTCTCCTCCGAGTTGACGGAACCGACCGAGACCGTCGCCTGCTCTCCAACAACGCCAACACCGTTGACACCCTTGGCATGGACCTCGACAGCAACAACATCGAACAGGTGGCAACAGCCACACAGTCAGGTCAACAGTTTTCGATTGACCTTATCCGGTCCCTTGCCGGACAAAACACCGGCAGAGTCGACCCCACGCCCACGGCTGAACTCTCAGCGGGACTGGTCAATGCAAGCGAAGGCCATGTGATGTTGGCGGATGTGAACAACGATGGTTTTGATGATGTGCTCATGTCGACGCCCACCGCATCAACCAATGGATTCACCCAAAACGGCCGATTGGATGTCTATTACGGGTCTTCACATGGAGTGGCAACATCACCAAACCTCACCGTTGAAGGCAGCATGAACGAGGCTCATTTGGGGGCAGGGCTAGCAGTTGGGGACGTTAACGACGACAACATAGCGGACGTGATTCTTGGTGTGCCAGGTTATCGGACCGATACCGCATCTCTGGACCACGGCCGAGTGCAAGTTCATCACGGTTCCAACGACGGACTCTCAACCACCGTCAGCGCCGGTGCGGTCGGATTCAGCGGTGAACGACTTGGTTCGGTTGTGGTTGTCCTTGAGCGCAACGGTGCCAATGCAATGGCCGTTTCTGCTCACAACTTTTCCCAAGTTGTTGACAGCAGCACCACCCACCAAGGCAAGGTCAACATCTACACCACGAACGGCTCGCAGCTGGTGGCTATGCGAAATCTCACACAAACCGAAGCAGGCGACATGTTTGGCCGTTCGTTGTCGTCCTGCGACATCAACGGCGACGGATTGGACGACCTCATCATCGGGAACACGGGAACGTTCTCAAACGCACTCACCTTTTCTTCTGTTGAGTACTTCACCGCAGCTTCGACAGGGTTCAACGGGACACCCACTCACACCATTGAATCGCTCGTCCAAAACCGGCTTTTCGGCCACAACATCGCATGTCTTGGCGACATCCACGATGACGGGTTGGAAGACCACATCATCACTGAACCCTTCAACGGTACGGCTGTCTTTGGAGGCGGGAAATTGTGGCTCTACAACGGAACCACGGGTCCAATGACCTCGGTGCCGGACTGGACCCTTCAACCAGGCCAAGCCAACGCCCGAATCGGCCAAACCATCGTACCTGCAGGCGATGTCAATGAAGACGGGTTCAACGATGTCTACATCAGCACAGTGGGGGGCGGATCAAACGGAGCTCTCCGCTTGTACCTCGGCTCAACCGATGGAATTCAATCCGAATCAGAACTCATAGCGACCGGTACCAACGGCCAGAGAGTCGGTGCCGTTGCGGCTTCCATGGGTGACCTCAACGGGGACGGGCTTGGTGAACTTGTGTATTCGATTCGGGCAGCTCCTGACAACGCCGCTGACGACCACGAGTTGGAACTGCTGGTGTTGTCCGAGCGCGATTGGGAAGCCATCACCTTCACCATTGACGGTACGCTCAACCACATGGCTTTGGCCACCGCCGGAAGGGGTGAAACCACCCTTGTTTACGCTCATCAACACGACGGGCAGCATCACCTTTCCAAATTGGAACACATGGACGACAACACACCAACGGGTCGATGGATCACCACCCCGCTCGCTCCATTACCTTCCGCTCTGCCTGGGTTGGTGTTGGACATCACCGCTTCGGGTCAACCTTTGGTGGTGGCTGTTGACACCAGCAACAACAGCGGTCAATTCATCGTCTCGACCACAGAACACTCCTACACTGCCTTGGAACAGACCATCGTCAGCCAAGGTACAATGGGCCAGCATCTCGGGTCCACCCTGGACAACGATGGCGATCAATGGCTGGCCTACACTTCAGGGGCAGGGCAGCAAATCTACTTCAGCGAAGAAACGACAGGGAGTTGGTCCACCGGGCTGGTTCGGCAGTCGGCCGCTGTTGCCGGCCCCATCGAGGTGATGTCAAGTTCAGCCGACGTCCCTCACCTTCTGTACAGGTACGGCAATCAACAACTCGAACTCGCTGTGAAAAACGGTGGATGGTCGTTGACGACGTTGGGTGATGAAGGTGAAGTGCTGTCGACCGACCATCCTTCGATGCTGCTCTCAAACGGTACGTTGGTCGTTGCGTTGGCGACGGAAAACACCTCTCAAAGCGGCAGCGATTTGGAGTTCTGGATGCTCAACGGCAGCAACTTGAGCAAAACCGAGGTCACAACGGGCATCCAAGCAGCTGACCTTTCAATTGGGTTGGCTCAAGCTGCCAACGGCTCGATGATGATCTGCACCGTGGACTCCACCGGACTGATCACCCTTCACGTCCAAAACGGTTCAACGGAGTGGCTCAATCACGACATCACCACACTGCCCGGCTCCCCCGTGAAACATCACCTGATTTGTGAAGGGACAACGGTGATGGCTGGCAACGCACAACATGCGGTGCATTTCCATCTTGTCGATGCCAACTGGACGGCAAGTCCAGCTCCGCCTCCTGCCCATGCGAACGGTCCTTTTGACTCGTACGAGCACAACGGTTACCGGACGGTTGTTTCAAGTGACCCCCAAACACAAGAACTCCGAATTCATTCATTGATGTCCGTTGAATCTGGACACCACCCTCTGTGGACCACTGCCCCGTTGACAGGAGTCGTGCCAACCGGGGAGATGAATCCTCAGACCGATGCCAACGGAACCGTCCACATGGCTTACTGGGACGCGACCGATGGCGATGTTGAGGTGCTGAGGTTGTACGTTGATACAGATCGAGACCTTATTTTCGATTTGATTGATGGCCTCCCACTTGCTGGTGACCAATGGAAAAACACCGATGGAGACAGTTACGGTAACAACCCCAATGGCCCCTTGGCGGACGCATGCCCCGGTGAAACGGGGACGTCATCCTACATCTCCATGGGATGCCCTGACTTTGACACCGATGGATGGGCCGATTCGTTGGATGGCTGTACCGATTCAAGCGGGACCTCGTGGATTGACCGCTACGGGTGCACCGATTACGACCAAGACGGATGGTCCGATAACCTGGGCAGCTACATTGATGGTGACCGTTTTTTGTCCAATTGGAAACAAGCTCTCGACACCGACGGTGATGGATTTGGTGACAACCACGGTGTGGACTGCTGTGCAGTTCCGTTGGATCAAAACGCCAACAGCGGCGATTTGTTCCCCTATCTCGCATCGCAATACAGCGATTACGACGGTGATGGGTTTGGTGACAACGACACCGACACCGTCAACGGAGATTTCTGCCCGTGGGACTATGGGACATCGTTCCGTGACCGCAACGGTTGCCTGGACAGCGATGGCGACGGGTCAAGTGACCCTTCGGGTGAAGACGGCGATTTCGACGCCTGGAACGCCTCAGCACACGGAGCGGACGTTTGGCCATTCGATGGCACCCAATGGTCCGATACCGATGGCGATGGATACGGAGACAACAACTCGTTGAATGCGACCAATCCAGACCAGTTCCCCTTCCTTGATGCCGTGGCCACCGACAACGACCTTGACGGGTATCCGGACGAGTGGACGGATTTGTACAACGGGACAAACAACAACGGTTTGGTCTTGGATGGCTGCCTCGATGAATGGGGCAATTCAACCAGTCCTGTTCCAGGGTGCATCGATTCCGATGGTGATGGATTCAGGGACATCTTCACGTTCAGTTTAGATGGCGAGACCGGGTTGAGAATCAACCAACAAGGCGATGCGTTCCCAGACGACCCAACACAATGGTCGGATGAGGACGGGGACGGATTTGGTGATCAACTCGCAGGTCGAAACGGGGACCGATGCCCACAAGAAGTTGGGGTTCTCAACGGCACGGCTCCCAATGGTGCCAGTTCAGGGGTTGGATGCCGACTTGTGGATCTTTCCGACAACGATGGTGATGGGGTCGTCAACGACGACGACACTTGTCCAGACTCACCTCCGGGAGCCTCAGTTGATGCCAACGGATGCGCCGATTCTCAACTGGACGACGATTCGGACGGTGTGACAAACGATGCCGACCTCTGCCCCAACAGCCCAGCCTCATCCGTTGACGACCAAGGTTGCACATCAGAGCAACGAAACGTCGACACGGACAACGACGGTGTCAATGACCCGTTGGATGTTTGTCCGGGCACATCTTCGGGAGCTGAGACGGACAGCAGCGGTTGCGCAGACGACCAGAGAGACAGCGACGGTGACGGTTTGGTGGACGCTCAGGACACGTGCGTTAACACACCTGCAGCCTTGATTCAATTCATTGACAACACGGGCTGCGTGGATGAATCGGCGTTGGATGTTGACGTTGATGGGGATGGATATGCCGGCCTGTATGCGTATGAGGTCGATGCATCCACTGGATTGCGCATCAACCAAACCGGTGATGCCTGGCCCAGCGATGCCTCACAGTGGTGGGACACGGACGGAGACACGTACGGAGACAATTCCAGCGGTACGCAGGGCGACGTTTGTCCGGAAGAAAACGGGACCTCCTTTATGGACGACTTCGGATGCCTCGACGACGGTGACGGTTGGCGAGATTCCTCAGAGGATGTCTCCCTTCGCAACGACCCCACACAATGGAGAGACACCGATTACGACGGTTTTGGTGACAACTGGGGCGATTCCACTTGGAACGAAAGTCGAGCAGCGTACCATCTGCGCTTGAATGCAAACGGAGGCGAGGTTGCCGATCCAGGTCAATTCATTCTTGGAGCCATGAACGCCGACTTGTGCCCGCACACACCTGATGATTTGAGAGCCAACGTTGACGAAGATGGTTGCCATCCCTCTGAGAGAGACAGCGATAACGATGGTGTCATGGACGATCGTGATACCTGTCCACTTACCCCCCGAGGAACAGATGGATTCGATGATGGATGTCCAAAGGCGACATCAGGCGATGATTCAGAAAGTGGTTTCTTGTCCGGGACGGCCGGCCAAACCTTGGTTTATGGCGGTGCTGCGTTGGCCGTTCTTGTCCTGCTGGGTGTGATGTTCCGCGTCATGCGAAGCAACGAAGAAGACGACGGTTACGAAGATGACGACTTTGGCGATGAGTTCGATGACGATGAGCCAAGAGCTCGAAACACCAGCCGTTCACGCAGAGGTACGGGCGCTGGTGAACAAACCTCTCCTCAGGTGTCGTCTTCTCGAACTGGACCTTCCGGCGGTCCATCAACCACCAAATCAACTCGCGCCGGGCCCCCCGGTGCTCCAAACGCCCGCGGTCCACCATCACGGGGTGGACCACCGAAAAGTTCCGGCCCTTCAACGCCGGTGCGTACGGGTGGCCCACCAAAGAAAGCAAGCACGCCAGCTCCTGCGGCGAAAGTGGCCAAGAAGAAATCAGTCTCAACTATAGATGAGCCCACGACAAAGGTCCGGAAAGCCAAAATCCATGTTGACATGAGTGTTTTCGAAGCTTGGCAAACCGATGACCGAGAAGCAGCAGTTGACTGGGTGGCCGATGCTTTTGCTGGGGGAGAGGACGAGCGCACGATGTTGATGCAACTGCAAGAAACCGGATGGTCTGCAGAACAAAGTCGTGCCATTTGTGACCTGGCTAAGAACCAATGAACCGAGATGACTTCATGAGGGCTTAAATGGGGGACTTGGCTCGGCAAAGCGAGGTGAATGAATGGCTGATGAACCAAGCACCTCCAACAGCATCGACGTGGACGATGCAGCAGCCTATTTTGGCGTAACAGAATCTTCTGATGTGCTGCACAACATGATGGCGATGAGTCGGGACAACGCCATGGTCAAGTTTTTTGATTTCTTGTCCGACATTGTCTTGCAGCCTGGCGACTTCAACTTTGAAGCTGCCAGTGAACGGATGTCCTGTGAAGGGGGAGAAATCTACTACCTCGTTGCGGGGCACCTCGGACTGATGAGCATGCCCGATCCCTTGCTCAACGCCCTTGGCCACCCCAATTCATCAGGCGAGGTTGTAGGTTCTCCCTCATCAAACCTCACGGAAGAAGAGACTCAGGCACTTCAAGAACTGGCCGACCCCATGCGAATGATGAAGATTTTCGCCGTTGCTCACCTTACTGGCGGTCAGGCCGAGGTGCTTCGCTACCTCCACAACCTTGAATCCATGATGTCCAACGTTGGTGGAAACGCATCATCGTTGGCGTTGGTGAACAGCGAATTGGCGGCGGCCATGGACGTTGAAGGACACGTCCTTCCCATCTCAACCCTTGCAAGCGGTGAAGCTGCCGCTGCCACCATCGAAACCTTGCCCACCACCGTCGCTTCATCGACGCCTTCTCCTCCGGTTGTCAACACGCCCCCAGTCACCGTAACACCTGCGAAAGCACCTCCAATTCACGAAAATCTCGACACTCCCGTCCCCCTCCCCGGTTCTGCAGCCCCTCAGCAACCGGTCTCCGTTCCACTGGCAGCGGTTGATACTCTCCCCTCTGTGGCACTACCAAGCGTCCCTGAGGCGGTAGAAGCCGTTCGTGAAGTCAATGTTGAAAACGAAAAGCAGGTTCAACGAGCTGCTCAAAATGCGTTTGCAGGAGCTTTTGACATCACCATGGGTCAAACCGCGCCTCCAGTGGACGATCAAACCGTTGAGACCTCTGTTGAAGAGGCCCCTGAAGACGAGTTCGTCAGCGCAGCCGAACATTTCATTGCAGCAGACGGCGACGGAAGCGGTGAGTTGTCGGTTGAGGAATTGGCTCAGGCGACGGCCACGACCATCGAAGAAGCCACGCAACTTCACGCAGAAGCCGATGTTGACGGTGACGGTACCGTCTCGTTGTCCGAATTCATGTCATCACCTGCTGCTATGAAAACCGACGGTCTCCCACGACCGGTAGCCCCGGTTCGGAAACCGCTCGGAAGTGCAGCCACCAAGCCGTCTCCCCCTCAACCACCGAACAATCCTGAACCACAACAACAACCATGGAACCAACAACCCGCACAGGGTTGGCAAGCCCCACCGCAGCCTCAGCAGCCTCAGCAACCACAACAACCCGCACAGGGTTGGCAGCAACCGCAACAAGGCTGGCAACAACCGCAACAAGGCTGGCAACAACCACAAGCGCCCTTGGTGCAACCCACGATTCGCTCAGGTGTTCACTGCCGAGGTTGCGGCATCGGGTTGGACCCATACTGGCGTTTCTGTCCCATTTGCGGGCAACAAAACCTCGGCTACTGAGGTCAAACAACCTTCGTCCCGTTCTCAATGATGAGGGTGTCATCAAGCCAAATGCTGGGCTGGGCCAGCACGCCCGAGATGTTGATGCCTACCGAGGCGGTGCCACCCAGTCTCGAATTGTCCCCGATGGAAAAATAGGCACTCCCCAATCGTTTTTCGTCTTCCAAGACGTTTCCGATCAACCGAGCCTGCGGGTTCATGCCAAAACCGAATTCGGCGATGGTCCACACGTTTTCTTGATCTTTGGCTTTCAGCCGTTTAGCAGCTTCACCAAAGGCTTGACGAATTTTACCTGCAGTAGCTCCACCTTTGACGTCGATGACCAACCCACTTTCAATGGCAAGGGTCACAGGTTCGTCAACGAGGTCAGAGTCCCACGAACCGTCAATGACGATGGTGCCGTTCATCGTACCTTTGGTGGGCATGGCGAATATTTTCCCAGCAGGGAGATTCATCACGGCTTTCGGACGGTTGCAGATACCGTTGTCTTCGGTCTTCCATTCGCGCCAGTTGACCTCAAAGGTCACGTTGGTGCCGCTTTCTGATTTAACATTGACAAATCGTTTTCGACGCATCACGGGATTCATGTCGCTAATGGCTTTCTTGACCGCTTTAAAATCGGCTGACATACCGCCTTGCGTGAACATCTCGGTCGTCATGCCGGGCATTGTGGCCACCCTCGCTCCTTCGTTGGTCGCTTGGCGGACCGCTCGGGTATGGGTGAGAGAATACTTCGTTGGCGCAATAACAACCTGCTGCTGCCGCATCAATTGAGCGACCGGCGTTGGGGGTTCATCTCCGTGATGACGACCTTTGGGCATGACGATGAGGAGCACGCGATCGGATCGTTCGCTTGCTGCATCGTGGAGAGCTTTTCCAATGTCGGTTGTTGTGGGGTCGCAAACGATGAGGAGGTTCTCCCCTCGACGGATGTCCATGCAGGTTTCAATGACCATTGTTGCGCTGGCAGCCATGGCTTCTTCAGCAGACAATTCCCTTGGCTCTTCGTTGATATCGTGGGCGCCGTTGGCTTCAACCGGCGCAGGCATGCCTTCTTCTTCGTCAAGAAGCGCTTCAATGTCCGAGTCTACGGGAACAGATGCGGTGTTGTCTACGCCTTTCTTTCGGAAGGGCGGAGCCATGTGTGCACGGTGGTTGAAGTTCTTCTTCAATGTGCGCATTCAAACATCGAACGGTACTGGAAGAAATGAACATGAATTGGCACGGGCGAGTTGAAGAACGTCAAGGGACTGGTGAAGGCATGGGCGAATACGAAGAATTTCTGGGCCAAGTCAATGACATTCACCGTTTGGGGGCCTTACAAGGCCATTTGGGCTGGGACCAAGAGGTGCTGATGCCTGCAAAAGGCGGCGAAGCACGTGGGGAAATGCTTGCTTGGTTGGCTGGGCAACGGCACCAACGACTCACCTCGCCTCGAATGGGTGAATTGCTTGAGATTTTGGAAACCCAACCTTTGGATGCTGACCAGTCAGCCAATGTCCGCGAGATGCGTCGTGCCTACGATCAAGCCGTCCAGCTCCCACAATCGTTCGTTGAGGAATTTGCCCAAGTTCGTTCCTCGGCTCTTGTGGCATGGCAAAACGCTCGCTCGGCCTCCGACTTTGGGCAATTCCAGCCCGCTCTTGAATCCCTCATTGACATGACCAAGCAGAAAATCAGCCATCTCGGCGTGAACACCACACCCTATGACGTGTTGTTGGACGAGTACGAGGTTGGAATGAAGGTGAGCGATTACGATCCTCTCTTTGCTGGTCTAAAGGAGCGATTGGTGCCGCTACTCAACGACATCGTGGCGGCACAAGATGCCAGCCCTCTTCATGCGACCCTGGATGGGGTGTTGTTTCCAATCGATGCCCAAAAGGCATTTTGCACCCGCGTGTCTGAAGCGATGGGATTTGACTTTTCAGCCGGCAGAATGGACGCCTCGACCCATCCCTTTTCTGCAGGTTTGTGGCCCGGAGACACACGGTTCACCACCAGATTTGACGAATCGGACCCCTTTTCTTGCCTCTACGCAGTGATGCACGAAACGGGCCACGCGCTCTACGAACAGGGGTTGGATCATGCGCACCGATTCACACCTCGTGGAAACGCCGTTTCGCTCGGTGTTCATGAATCACAAAGTCGGTTTTGGGAAAATCAAATCGGACGAACGGTGGCGTTCTGGAACGTGACCTTGCCTTGGTTCCGGGACGCGTTCCCCAACGCCCCTGACTTCGATGAACACACCCTCAACCGTGTGGCCAATCGAGTCGAAAAAGGGTTTATTCGTGTCGAAGCAGACGAGGTAACTTACAACTTGCATGTCATGCTACGGTACGAAATTGAGAAGAAAATCTTCAATGAAGGCCTGCCCGCAGAAGACATTCCCGACACATGGAACGCTATGTTTCAATCGTGGTTTGGTGTAGACGTGCCCAGTGACGATGTGGGTTGCCTCCAAGACATCCACTGGTCGATGGGAGCGTTCGGTTATTTCCCAACCTACACCTTGGGCAACCTGTACGCTGCTCAATTGCTGGAATCGATGAGGCAAGACTTGGGTGATGTTGACGAAATCGTCGCTTCAGGAGATTGGTCGCCCATGCTGGCGTGGCTCCGACCCCGAATCCATCAACGAGGTAGCGTGGTTTCTCCAGCTGAGTTGATCGAAGACGCTACGGGATCGCCTCCGACTCCCGAACCGTTCCTCGACTATGTTGAATCAAAGTACAGGTCACTGTACAACCTTGGATGATCAAAGCCAAGGGGTCATCAGGATGGGTTCACCGACTTCGCCCGGTTCCACCAACAACCGACCTTTCGGCCCCGTTGATTCTGTTCGCTCGAACACCGGCACCCCGCCAACGATGGTTACGTTGGCCCAGCCCACCAGTGAGCGGTCGGCGAAAGGACTCCAACCCACCCTTGTCCATGTGTTTTGGTCTTCAACCGACCGTTCAGTGTTCATGTCAACAAGCACGACGTCACCATCGTAACCTTCCTCAAGACGGCCTTTTCCAATCATGTTGAAGCAATCCGCCACGTTGGTTGACATCCACTTGACCACGTCATGGACGGTACACTCGCCGTTTTTTGCGTGAGTAAGCATGACTGCGAGCGATGTTTCTACACCAGGCATCCCGCTTGGAGCGTTTGGAAATCCGAGGGATTTTGCATCAAGAGTGTGCGGGGCGTGGTCGGTTGCGATGCACTGAATGGTGCCTGCTTTCAATTCACTCCAAAGCGTTGTTCGGTCAAGTTCGTACCTGATGGGTGGGTTCATTTTGAGACGGGTTCCAACCCGACTGACATCGTCCTCGTTGAAACTGAGGTGTTGTGGGAGCGTTTCGGTCGTGATCACAGCGCCCTGGCCTTCGTGTTGGGAGGGAAGAGAGGTGATGCCGTTGAGCCATTCAGCTTCGATGCCGCTGGTCAAGTGCAACACGTGCAGTCTGTGGCCGTGTTCCTGCGCCAATTCCACAGCCAGTTGGGTGGCGAGAAGGGCCGTGACATCGTCGCGCCATTCTGCATGAGCCGCCATGTCTGTTCGATCCTTGTGGTGTTCAAAACGCTCAATGAGGCGTCGTTCATCTTCGGCATGCACGGCGATCAACCCTCCCGTTTTCGAGAAGATCTCGTCCAGAGCTTCACGCTCATTGACCAGAAGTGTCCCAGTGGACGAGCCCATGAAGACCTTGATTCCACAGATTCCAGGTATGCCAATGGGCTTGTCCGGTGTCCCAACGGCTTCCTGCAAGTCTGAAACGTTGTTGGGGGTTGCACCGATGAAGAACCCGTAGTTGTTGACGCATTTTGCGGCTGCAGTGTCAAGTTTCATTTGCATGCCTTCCATGTTGGTGATTGAGGGTTTGTTGTTGGGCATGTCGAGGAAGGATGTGACTCCGCCACTCACAGCGGCCGCTGACCCCGAACCGAGGTCTTCTTTTTCCGGCTGACCGGGGTCACGGAAGTGACACTGCGGATCGATTGCTCCGGGCAACAAATGAAGTCCAGTGCCGTCAATAAGCCATTCATCGTCAAGCGGCTCCAAGGCTCCCCGGGAGATGGAGTGGATGACCCCATCTCGTATTCGGAGGTCACCGACAAGTTCAGCATCAGGCAAGATCATGGTGGCGTTGCGAACGAGCACGTTTCCTTTCATGGGCAAGTCTCCGTGTTTTTTCTCGTCGGATAAGGCACATGAACATGGTGGCCTTCTAGGGTGGCGTTCAACGGCGTCGCTCCGAAGGAGGGCGAAAGCTCTTGCACACCTCGTCGTTCATGTCCATGTAAGGTCCACCGATCAAATCCACACAATAAGGAACGGCCTTCCAAAGCTCATCGATGGTTTCACGAATGGCTTTTGGTCGACCGGGGAGGTTGAACACCAAGGCGTTGTTTCGAATGCCCCCAACCTGCCTCGAGAGAATGGCCGTTGGGACATACTTTAGAGAAAGAGCACGCATCTGTTCTCCAAAACCTGGCAACATCTTGTGGCAGACGGCTTCAGTGGCTTCAGGTGTCACATCCCGTGCGGCTGGGCCAGTGCCACCGGTTGTGACCACCACGCTGCAATGGTGGTCGTCAACCAACTCAACCAGTGTTGCTTCGATCAGGGATTGATCGTCTGGAATGCATCGATAAAGGGCGGTGAAGGGACTGGAGATGCCTTCTTGAAGGAAGTCAAGGATAGCCGGACCGCCTTCATCGGTGTACGTTCCGCTGCTGGCTCTATCACTCACCGTAACAACACCAATGTGAACGTGCTCGCCAACGTGGCCTTGACGGCCATGGTGTTCGGTCCGTTCGTTCATGCCCGAGCCTCATTGGTCGCCGTATTTGGCCATGATGTCGGCATGGAAGTTGTCCAACAGCGTGTCCTCAAACAGTTCGGTTTGGCGGCGCATTTTCGTGGACCGAATGTGCAACACAGCCATGAGAATGAACAAAATGATGATCATAGGGATGAACACCTCCAATTTGTACTGGTGCATGATTTTCACAATGCCTTCTGCAGTATAGGCCCACGTCACGGATGCGATGCTGCCACCGATCAAGGTGGCCAAAAGAACTCGCATGAACTGCATTCGTGAGAGTAAACCCAACATGGCACCCACCAAAACCCCGGAGGCCATGAAAGGAATCCAGACGAAGACGATGAGGCCCCAGAAACCCCATTTGTTGATCATTTCACGCTTTTCATTGGCCATGAATTCAACCGTTGAGAGCGTGTCGCCGAGGAGTTTCGTCTGCAGGACACGTCCACCAAGCCCGTCTTGGCGCGCCACGGCAACGATACGTTCATCGTTTTTCGCATCCTTGCGTTCCACCCGGCCAGCACCCGAGCGGTCAGAAAGCGTGGAGACTTCATTTCGAGTCTTGATGATCAACTCTTGTGACCCAAGGTGTTCTGCATTTCGCTGATGAATGAACGCATGGAGTTCATCGGTGATTTCAGCCGTGGTTTTGCTGAAGCGGAAGAAGGCGAGGCGTTGAGTTGGCCTGTAGATGACCGAGACGAACACCACACGGTCGTCGCTGGTGACCACCGCTCCCTTCATGTTCACATCGGTTCGACGGGTGAAAAACAGGTCAAGGCTGTCGCGTACATCGTCCTCAATCCGGGACAGAGAGTGAAGTTCAGAGAAGAAGGAGGAGTAATCGTGTTGCTCAACGTCTTCGTCGGATTCAGGTGCTTCTTGAAGCCCCAACCCCACACCGCTGTCAAAATCAATCACCTGACCAGCGCCAATCACGCGAACGTTGAGTTGGACCGGTTTGAACACGCGAAATATGGCAAACTCTTCCAGCAAGACGCGTAGGACTTCAGAGCGGATTTCCTTTGAGTCCGAAAGTGTGTTTTCGGTGTTTTTGTAGGCCACCATGATGTCGATGGAAAGGTCACGAACTTCTGTTTTGAACAACTCCTTGTCCACCAG
>QXXW01000072.1:0-7089 GCA_009887255.1 Candidatus Poseidoniales archaeon
AGCACCTTCTCAGATTCTCCGGATGGACGCATTGCTGCGGCTCTTGGATTGGGATGCCAACCATTGTTTCAGTTGGGCGTCGGACATGATGCTGTTCAGTTGACCTGACGCATGCAATTCAGCGAGTTGTTGCTTAACGGTGTGGGCGCGAGTTGGGTCGGCCATGCCGATTCGAAGCAAACGAGCCCGGGCTTCTGATGACAAGATCGTTTTCATCACGGCGTCGACTGAAGCCTCTGCAACCGCTGTGCGCTGTGCTTCCTCTTCGTTGACCATTTGTTGCATGGCCTGTTCTTGGATTTGTTGTTGGAGTTCTTGCAGCCTCTGAGCACGGAGCGACTCAAGATCGCTTTCTCGTGTTCCAGCCATGCTCGTCACCCTCGTCACTCCGTTCAGTATTTGTCCAGACCGGGGTACATGGACTCGGTTTCTTCACGAACCGAATGAGCGACACTGTTCACCAACTTTTGTCCTGCGGCGGTGATTCGACGTCCGGAGTAGAGTTGGACAGGTCCATCCTCGCCTTCGACGACCTTGGTGGGAACTTTTTCCACCAGGCCGGCTTCTTCGAGTTGCTGGAGTGATGTCCGGATGATGTGACGGGATGCAACGCCAGGTGTGTTCGGCATGGCGCCGTTGTCTTTCTTTCCACCGAAGGCTTGAGCCAAATGCGTGACGCCAATGGGCCCGTTGCGTGCAATCTTCCGGAGGATGGCTGCCGACCGTGCATACCACCAATCGGCTTGAGCGGGAGGCCGCTCTCGGTCGACCGCAGTTTTGACGTATCCAGCCCATTCAGGCATGGAAACTGCGTCGTGGTCGGCCATGGCTTTGGCCAAAGCGGGATTGAAAATGTCGGCGGGGATGTCAAACACGGTCGTCATAACGAAACACCAAGCAAGTTGCCGACCCTCCGCCCCTATATCAAAAGAACGGCTTCGTTTCCCGTTCAGGACCAATGCGTGAGAGGCAATATGACGATACAAGACTTCATGAAACCGCAACGGTTGGATTGAAACCATGAAGAAGGCCTTGGCACAGAACCCAAACCTCCTCCGAACGTTGATTGGGCTGTCGTTGACACTCATCTTTCTCCTCAGTTATGCGGTGTACGGTGCAACCGTATCGCCGTCGGTGTACATGTACGAAACGGAAGCAACCGTAACCTATCACGATGCAAGTTCTAACGAAGACGACATTGAGCGAACCTACGATGAAGAGGCCAACACCACCACCTGGGCCTGGCCCATCATCATGGACGCCTCCAACCTCACATGGGTGAACGTTACAGCAGAAGACCTGTCTGCCGGCGCCGTCCTAAGGGTGACCAACGGTGCGAAATTGTTCAGTCATGAATTGTTGGGCAACACGTACAATCTCGAAAATCCGCTGGAAGAAGGATTCTCGTGCGCCGACCTGTGCGATCATTTGACCACACACGTTCGTGAACCAAACGACGATGGAAGTGTCTTTTTCCATGCACTCACCTCCACGGATCCCTCCCGGCGTTCAAACGGCTCCGTGTTTGCGCAGGACATTGGTGAGGCTGAACAAAAATCCAGGGACCTCATTGAGTATGACCATCTGCCAGCAATTCTTCGGATTGAAATTGTGGAACAGGGAAACCGTACCACGAACCCATCCATTGAGGTGGAATCGGTGAATGAAGCCTTTGCTTCGGTTGAAATTTTCTCGGTCGACACCGCAACGGAATTCCTTTGGGCCCTAGCAGCCGTGGTCGGATGCTTCTCCATGGTGTTGGTGCCGTCCTTCACGGTGTATTTTGCAGCACGTGCCAAAGAGCGTCGTGACGAAGCAAAACTGGTCATCGCAGAGCAAGAAGTCACCGAAAGCGTTGCCGCCCCCGAGACGGATTGACGCTTTCCATTGCCACTAAATAGATTGACGGGTATTGAACCCTCATGGCTCATCGCTTGTCAACCGCAGTTCTCGTCCTGCTGTTGTTGGTCATCGCACCGTACAGCCAAACCCAATCCAATCTGGAAGAGTTGCACGATCCAAGAATGAATCCGGCTAACCCGACAGGTGTTGACCTGCATGTGACCGAGGTGTCGATAGCTTATACCTCAACCTCTGACCAATCCAACTTTCGAATGTTTTCATCAAATCATCCGATTGCAGGTTTTAATCGCCCCGCCAATCTGTATGTGATTGACGGCATGGTGAATGTGGAATCAACCCTCACCGTCACGGTTGAAAACATCGGTACAGCCAACAGCGGTGTTGTTGACATTACCGTGACACTGCTTCACAATGAGTATGAGTTTTTCGAATTCGTCAACACCACGGTCCAAATGAACGGGTTGTCTGGTGGGAGTTCAGACACCGCCGAAGTACCCGTTCTACCGGGTTATGCAGGGAACCATTCCATGCTGATTCGAGCGACGTCAACCGTTGCCGATGACGATGATTCAAACAATCTTCTCAATCGCCATTTTACCGCTGGTTCGACGTATTTTAATTGCGACACAACCACCAACTGGTCCTTTAATCCGGGTTGGAGCTTGAGCACCGACACATCCATCTCGCAAGGGTCGAGTTGCCATATTGGAAACGGTCAGTCGTCCATGTATGCCAACAACATGCTGACGTCAATGATCACGCCCCTCATGGACATGTCCGATGCTGTTTCATCTCCACTACGAACCAATGGATTGTCCTTTTACTACACCGGAAGCAGTGCGGCAAACGATGCGTTGCGGGTGTACGGAACGGATGACATGGGGGCTTGGGTGCAGGTTGCTACACTCTCTGGCACGGTTGATCAGAGCTTTTTTGATGGTGTCAACTGGCAAACATTCTCCTTTACCGACAAGGGTGCAGCATCCCCATTGATTCCGGTCCCTGACGCGCTGTTCCACTCTCGTTCCCAGTTCAAATTTGAATTCACAAGCGACGCGACTGGTACCGATGTTGGTTTTTACCTTGATGAAATCGTCGTTGTGTACGATCAAAAAGTGAAGATTGGTGAATTTGATGTTGAAGCACAAGGAATAGCAACTACGGGTGCCATACCGGGAAATTGGGGGAGCGTTACCGTTGAGATTATCAACACTGGAAACATCACTGAAACGTTTGTGCCAACAATTTCAGGCATCCCTCAAGAATGGGCATCGTATTTCGCAAGACCTTCGGGTACGAGCTTTGACCCGAGTTTCGGACTCACCGTCCGCCCCGGCGAACCTGTTCAATTTAGTCTCATGCTGATGCCAGATCTCAACGCCAGCATTGGATACCAACAAATGTCAATCG
Source organism: Candidatus Poseidoniales archaeon (assembly GCA_009887255.1). GTDB lineage: Archaea > Thermoplasmatota > Poseidoniia > Poseidoniales > Poseidoniaceae > Poseidonia. The sequence goes on from QXXW01000072.1 coordinate 3,274, forward strand.
ATGTGATGTCGCAGCAATATCCGAACGTGAACACGACCCTGCCAGTGCAATTCCTCGTCAAGGCGGATCGCATTCCAAGCATTGTGACACCGCCCACAAAGCCCAGTTGTCCTCCAACATATTCATGTTCATTTGACGTGCAAATCACCAACCTTGGCGATGCTACAGATGTGTTTGATTTGATGCTGGACACCACGATGCTGCCTTCCGGTTGGGACGTCCAATACCAATGGGCACAGAGGGAATCGGTCTTGGTTCGGCCGCTGCAACCACAATTGGTGGCCTTGATCATGAATGTCCCCTCAACAGCCGCTCCTGACACGGTGGTCCAGTTTGGTTTGACCATGACCGCCCAAAACGACACCATGAGGGTGGCATCTGCCAACATCGACATATCGGCGAGTATGATCAGCAATGCCTCTGTTCTTCTAACCGATCATGACCCGCTTCAGGTTGTCACGGTCCAACCTGGTGAGGAAATGAACCTCTTTTACACCATTACAAACCATGCCAGTCGGCAAGATATCTTTGCCATGAGGGTTGATGTGAACAACCTTGGTCAGTGGATTGTTGACCAACCAACCCGTCCTTCAGCGGTTCTCAATCCAGGGGCAAGCGCAACCTTCGCAGTGACCGTTACAACGCCAACCACGGCTCAAGCCGGGGATAGAGGTCCAACGCTTACCCCTGTCATTGAATCTGAACGCAGCCAAATGGTGATTGAAGGGCAGCCGTTTGACGGGTTGCGGGCAGCTGCTTACCATGATGTTGTTCTCGAAGCAGTGGACCTTCCCAGTCGCGTGTATCCGGGTCAATTCAACGACCTCGTATTCAACATCACCAACCTCGGAAACGGACCCGCAAGCATGACCCTATTGCCCGATTCGTTGCCATATGGTTGGACATACGAGATCATACAGGATGAGCAGGTGGACAACAACAGCATTGAACTGACGCCATCCTACGAACTCGACGATCGAACCAGTGTTGTCGTGCAATTGTTCGTCCCAGGGGACGAGGATGCAGGTTCTCGAGCAACCATCCGATGGAGTTTGGTTCTGAACCAAGGTCACCTTGACAACCATCCCGAGGACAACACCGTCGAATGGACATTCTTGACGGCAGCCGTTCGCTCGATCACCTTGGCAAAGGGAAATGCCTCTGCTGAGGGTGCCGTTGGTCAATCGGTGTATGCCGAAGCGTCGCTCATGAATCAGGGCAACGCACTGGAGGACAGGTTGTCGTTGCGAGCAACCTTCTCCACTTCGCCGCCGACCTCCGGTGTGGTTGCATTCTTTACGCTCTCAGGCGGCGACCGTCCAATCGGTGAGGATGTACCGTTCGTGTTGAATGGAAACAGCACAATGAACTTGAGAATGGATCTTCTTTTACCGAATGATGTGGATTTGAACACAAGAATCGTTGTTCGTTTTGAAATCGTAGGAGCACAGGACGATGAAGGACTGCCCGTAAGTATTGAGGCAGAACACCTCATTGTCGTCCAACAACGCAGGAACGTGAAGGTAACCATTCAGGATGTTCTGTCTGGTGATGACCCTCGCAAATCACCCGCGCTGATCTGGATCAATGCAACATCCACCTCGACGAACCAAGAATCGCTGCGGCTGAACGCAACGTACCCAACCAATTGGCAAGTGGTGTGCAACCAACGGTTGCTCAACTCAAGCGGAGAACAAATTGTCCTCCCCACAGGCACACCAACATCAAAAACGAGTCAAACACTCTGTGAGGTTTTGAATCTCGGAGGCCCCAATACAGGGGAAGTGATGTTTTCATTGTACTCTGATGATGGAATCGTTGGTTCAGAGAACACTTTGTTCATTGAATTCAAAGAACTGGAAACTGAGATGGGTCTGAGTTCCACGGCGCTTGCCATCGGAGGTGGAGGTTTTGCTATCCTTGTGATACTGATGGTGCAGTTGATCCGTTACAGTGGCTCAAGAAGGAACACGGAGGATGACATCGAAAAATACACGCCACCCCTTGAGGAACATGTCCCCTCGGGGCCCCCAATAAGCACACAAATCTTGGACGATTCTCCACATGGTCACGTAAAGGAGAATGAGAAAGGTGTTGACTCAGGACACCCTCACGCCAATTCACAAAGATCACACGGACCGCCCCTTCCAGCCAGCGGACTGCCAGACGGTTGGACGATGGAACAATGGTCCTATTATGGCCAACAATACCTTGATGGTACCTTGTGATGACCCACCGGCATGACCACATATCCCATCGCTTGGTACGGACTGTGGGTGGTGGTTTCAATTTGCGGAGTGTCGTCTTGGTATCTCCGTCACTTCACGGAGCGGGTTCAAACTCTTCGATCCATGGCGCTTTTGGGCGTGGCAAGTATGCTTACCCTAGTCACATGGACATGGTTGGAATTTTGAGGTGGCACCATGGAACTGGCAGACGTGAACAATCACCCGCTGGCACTCCAGTACCCAACACGAACGCCAGTTTGGTGGGCTCGAATTGGGACTTCTGAAAAATCAATCAATTCTGTCGGCGTAAGTGGCCGACGAGTGGTCCTTCGAATTGAAAAGCGATTTAATCGGTTTGAACGAATTCTGGCAAAATGGTTTCGTGCTCCAAAGGAGATACGCCGTCCCCTTGACAGCATGAACAGCATGTTGTGGGAACTGTGCGATGGTAGCCGAAATTTTGCCGACATATGCCGAATCATGGATGAGGTGTTCAACGAAGATGTCTCCCCTGTTGTCTCGAGGGCAGCCATGGCAATGGGGCTGTTTCAACGCAACAACCTCCTCTTGATGCTGGAGGAACCGCTTGAAGGACGATGGCGTATCGGTCCAGGTCAAACACCAGAGCAACAACGGCTTGATGAGAAGCGGATGCTGGATGAATACGACATCGGTCATATGGATGGGGAAGCACCTTGAATATTCACTTCTGCTTGTGACACAGGCTCCCAAACCAATCGGAGGCCTAGACCGTCGCTTCGTTTACTGGGGTGAGCGGATGAGCGTGCAGAATTTCGCGTTGAATCGCTCTCTGCAAACCATGCGCCACCGCGTACCACAATCTTTTCGACGGCTGTGCATGTGTGTGGAAGTTGATGGCGTGGTTGATCATAATTCGGCTCGTATGCATCAGCACACCATTCGTTAACCAACCCGTTCATGTCAAAAAAACCCCATGGATTCGCTTTTTTCGAACCCACTTCCCGTGTTGTGCCCCCAGAGTTGCCTGCATGCCATCCATGGTCATCAAGTTCGCGATCCCTGTCGCCAAACCACCATCTGGTGGATGTTCCTGCTTTTGCGGTGTATTCCCATTCCACCTCACTGGGCAGCCTCCAGCGTCCAAGCATCTCAAACCTCGCCATGTGTTGATCTTCATCATTCAGTGCATGCAGAAACAATTCAATCTCATCCATGTTGATTTGCTCAACTGGACGTAAACCTGCACTCCAACCTTCTTGAAATTTTGATGGATTGGTGCCCATAACGTCGAGCCATTGAGCTTGAGTGATCGGGCGTTCTCCCATGAAAAACGGTTGGCTGACCTTCACTGGGCGAATTGGATATTCGCTCCTGCCTCCTGACCCATGTTGATCTCCAAGAATGAACGAACCCGGCTCCACCAAGCGATACGACCCGCCCCATCGGTCGGTGAACACCGGTGTATCGGCCATGAAACTCACGAACGGTTGCGCAACATACGAGCGGTTGACAAGACAGACTCTACGAGATCCGAAAGTCGCCCCTCATGCCCGTTATCAATCAAAACTCCACGTTCATCAAAGGCTTCTTTGACATGCCCAATAGC
>QXXW01000073.1:0-928 GCA_009887255.1 Candidatus Poseidoniales archaeon
TACATCGGAACCTGCACCCGGCTCGGTTACACCGTAGGAGGCCAGAGCACCATCTTCAGCGACCTTTCGGAGCCAAATTTCTTTTTGCTCATCGGTGGCACCGGTAACAATTGGAGCGCAGGCCAGGGCGGTGGCGTATGCCGCAGTGGCAAATCCCGGGTCACCCCATGCCAACTCCTCGTTGACCAGAACTTCTTCCATTGAACCCAGACCGGCACCGCCGTACGCTTCAGGGATGTGAAGGTTGAGCAAACCCATCTCGTGAGCCATCTGAATGGTTTCTTTGGGGTACTGTGCGGCTTCATCCCAGTGTTCGGCATGAGGTCGAATCTCGTCCAGGGCGAATTCGTGAGCCAATTCCTTCAGCATGGTTTGCATCTCATCGAGTTGGAAGTCCACCATGATGGGACGAAACGGCCCTCCCTTAAGAGCGATTAGATGCGGGGAAACGCCAGCACCCTAGATGGTGATTTTGCCCATCTGTTCAGCGATAAGAATGCTCAGGAAGACAACATAGATCATGATCAAAATCAACCCTTCGTACCGTTTGAATTCATACTCCGAACGCATCATGAGCAAGGCAACTGCAGTGCCCAACAATGTGGCCGGAACGATGAGGTACATCGTCAGGCTGTAACTGGCGTCGGTCAGTGCGATCGGGTTGACCATGGCTGCAAGCCCAATGGACAACAACGGATCGGTGATGTTTGAACCGATGAGGGTTCCAATGGCGACCCCTTGACTTCGCCGGGCAGCCACCAGTGCGATGGTCAATTCAGGCAATGATGTCCCAATACCAGACACGGTCGTACCGATGACGGCATGAGGAATCATCATTTGCACCGCAAGGTCGCTGGCAACCACCACCAGGTGATGAGCCGAAAACAGAGCCAAGAGCAAACCCAGAGTGACCATGAAGACGTAAGCC
>QXXW01000073.1:938-11670 GCA_009887255.1 Candidatus Poseidoniales archaeon
CTCAAGGATATCGTCTCTTTTTGAAAGCAACCAGTAGATGTAGATCACGTAGAGGGAGGCCAGAATGAACCCTTCGATTCGAGTAATTTCCCGGCCAGTGATGAGGAAAAAGGTCAGCAATACGATGGAAAGGAACATGATCATGCCGTCTCGTTTGAGCCATGACGGCCTGACTTTAACGCCTCTAAGGGCCACGACAACACCCAAGATCAGGGTGATTTGAACAAGCACGGATCCAAAAATGCCACCGATGGCGAGGTCCCCGATTTCAGGATTGGAGGGGATGTCTGCAGCCGCTGTGGAGGTGACCAGAATTTCCGGCAGCGATGTACCAATCGAAACAATGGTCAAGCCGATGACCACTTCGGGAAGTCCTGCACGATAGGCCAAGCCTTTGGCCCCTTCAACGAAGACGTCAGCGGATTTGATGAGCAACGCCAAGGCCAACGCCAGCAACAGCATCGGCAAAAGGTAGCCCTCAGACGAATCATTTGCCGCATGAAGGCCAAGAATCCCGAGGAAGAGCGCTCCGTTGAGCACCAACGTGTTGCTGAACACGAGTTGGGGGATGCCAGACACTTGCTGTTCGGCCTCCATGGAGTTCGCACGAGGGAACCCCTCTTGACCGTTGTTGCCAAGGATGAACAAAAAACACGGAAGAAAGTGTTTCAACCCGTCGTCGTCTGCGGAACACATGCGATTCCACCCCGCATGGGCTGAGTTCACTGGAACCGCAGTGATGGTGGGGGTTGGATGCGGAAGTGTTGCTCTGGGTGCCTCACATCCCGTTGTGTCGTTGAGTTTTGGTGCAGCGGTCACCCTCGTCATCCTGGTCGTGGGCGGTTGGAGCGGTGCTCACATCAATCCAGCGGTCTCCATTGCGTTCTGGAGAGACGGTAAGTTGGAAGGGGATGTACTCTACACCTACATCGTTGCCCAAGCATCTGGTGCGACGTTAGCGGCTTGGCTGTTGAATGGAGCAGCACCCACCGTTCCTGCCCCACAGGTGCATCTGGTCAACTTGGTGGCCATCGAAGTGGCGATCACCTTCGCGTTGATGTTGAGCATTCTCGTGGTCGTCGATCGCACTGAGCGCCGTTCCGTCGTGGCGGTAGCGGTGGGAGCTGCCGTTGCGTTGTTGGCTCTTGTTGCGGGCCCATCAACGGGTGCAAGCATGAACCCTGCTCGCACCATTGGGCCCAACCTCGTGGCCGGTCATGCCGATTTAATCCCAGTCTACGTGCTTTCAACCGTGATCGGAGCCTGGATTGCTGTGGCCGTGAACCAGCGTTGGTTGAGGCCGAAGATGCTTCAAGATTGAACCAAGGTGCGCAACATATCAACCGCGTGCTTCAACGACGGAATGGTGTGGTTCTCGAGGGGCGGTGAAAACGGAACAGGCGTGTCAAGGGCCCCGATCACCACAGGTGAAGCCTCAAGTTCGTAGAAGCACGACTCCATAATCCGCGATTGAACGGTGTGACCCAATCCACCCGACCATTGGCCTTCCTGCAGAATTGCCAAGCGGCCGGTACGTCGAACCGAGGCCACGCAGGTTTCGGCGTCAAACGGCAAGAGGGTTCTGAGGTCGACAACCTCCACTTCAATCCCATCGCCTGCCAATGATTCAGCCGCCTCCAGTGCAATATGGACCATCGCACCCCAGGTCACAAGCGTGATGTCAGATCCTCCTCGGATGACTTCGGCGCGCCCGACCTTGTAGCGTTCACCTGCTGCGATGGCATCAGCGACAGATTGTGTGTCCACCACTTGATTGATGTTCATGCCCCATCCAGTCAGGCCACCACGAAGGCCGTACAATCCAATGTGCTCCAACATCAAGGTGGGGTCGGGCATGTGGGCAGATTCGTACAGCAGGTCGTAGGCATCTTGTGGCGTCCCCGGTGCCATAACGATGAGACCAGGGTCGTTGGCGAACCACGATTCGATCATGTTGGCATGGAACGGTCCGGACCGTGTTCGTGCACCCAAGGGAATGCGAACGGTCATTGGGCAATCGGCACCCCAACGCCATCTCAGCATGGCTGCATTGTTGAGCAGAGCGTTGTAACCGAGGGCTGCAAAGCCTCCGAATTGAATTTCAACCATGGGGCGCATACCGGAAAGAGCAGCCCCGACACCTGTGTGTACGATGATGGCCTCACACAACGGCATGTCCAGCAATTTGTCGCTGTGGCCAGCGTTCTTCAGAGCCATGTTCATGCCAAACGCTCCTGCGACTTCCATGTCCTCGCCAATGAAGACACAATCGTCTCCGAACGCCGTAGCGATGTCAGCCATGGATTGTTGAATCGCTCTGGCATAGGTCCAGCCACCCTGTTCTGCATAGGTCCATGCTCGTTGAGCTGCTTCTAACGGAGCCTCTTTCAGGATGGGTGTTCGTTCCCCGCTGACCCTGGCCAAATGATCGGCGTGCGTTTCAGCATCGTGGATGGAAGTCACCCCTTTTGTCACGGTATGAGGTTCGGGCCATGCCATCGTCTCAAGGTCGGATTGCGCTTGATCCACCATGCGTTCTTCTTCGGATTCCATCGCAGACAATTCATCCTCGCCAACACCCATGCTCACCAGCAAAGAGCGGTGTGTGGGCAGAGGGTCCTTAGCGGACCAATAATCAAGCAAATCCCTGTCAACATAACCCGCAGGGGTACCGGAAGGGTTGCCGAGGTAGAGATCGTCATGGTGATGGGCATGGCCGCATCCTCGCATGGTTTCGACGTGAATCAGGGTTGGACCACCGCCGTTGAGTGCAAACTCCCGCGCAACCGCCGTTGAGGCGTGCCATGCAGCGGGGTCAGAACCGTCGATGGTCCACGCAGGGAAACCCATGGCCACGGCTTTGTCAGCCCAGAGTTCGACACCGGATTGTTTGTCTGGAGGGGTATCCAGAGCGATTTGATTGTTTTGAAGAATGTACGTGATGGGCAAACCTCGGGCCCCAGCGAAGTTCATCGCCTCCCAAAATTCTCCGCTTGAAGAGGCGCCTTCACCAATGCAGGCCACATGAAACCTGTCAAGCTGTTTTCGCCATGCAGCGAAGGCTAGGCCAGTCATTGTTGCGGCGGCAATGGGCAAGGGAGCGGTTGGGGGCAGGACACCAACGTGCCATGCGCCCACGTGGAGGTCGCGGCCACCGGCGTTGGGCCATCCACCGTTTTGATTGGAACCGGCTTTGCCCAGGTTCGCTGCCATGACGTCAAGTGGGGTGTCGCCCATCGCCAACCCCAACCCGATGTCCCGAATCATCGGGGCGACCAAATCACCATCGTAGCCCACCCCGGGCCGTGCGTTGCGAGGGGCATCCGGTTGACGTTCCAACGCTGTAGCCACGGCGACGACACCTTCTTGCCAGGTCGAACGGAAGCCTTTGCCACCAAACAGGTCTCCGTCTGGTGTGGGCATTCCATCGGTGTAGATCTTCTTCAGAGCCGAATCAAGCGATCGTGTTCGGGTCATCATGCGCTGCCATTCGCGACGGTGGTCAAGCGTGACGGACATATAGAACGCAAGGCGGCGGAGCATCAATCGCAAATCGAGAAGAAAGTGCGTTCGACGGCGATTCAACATGAGCCGCATGCTTCGACGAGGAATCACTTCATGGTCAATGGAATCACCAAGCGTTCGATCCGCCTGTGCCGACATTCCGCGAGCCAAACCGTCAAGGAAGCGCTCGCAAAAGGCGTGCCAGGATGCCCCATCAAAGGAGCCCTCAACCTCGGCGGTCAGATGGTCCCACACGTTGGCTACCAAGAACAGGTGAGCATCGTACCGTTGGCCCACAAACCCAAGCAATTCTGCCTTTGCGGTGTCAAGCGTGAGGGCCTGTGTGAACTCAAGTGGATGTTCAGGGCGCCATTCAGCACCAAAGATTTCGGGCAAATCTCCTTGAGTCACTTGACCGCCTCGTTACTCCCAAGGGGTGGTGGGTTTCAATCCTCTCTTTGAGTCAATACGGTCGTCATGGGGAGTCCAGTACGGCGGTTCATCTCCTCAAGGTAACAGGATTCAATGTCTTGACGATAACGAACCGTCACCCACAGAGCCACAGAGGTCGGTATGGCCAGCGCGCCGATGGCCAATGGCCACGAACCAGAAAGATCGAACATCGGACCAATGAGCAACGGTCCAACAATTGTCCCTGCTCCCCATGCAGCACCAAACGCTCCGAACGCCAGTCCCAAGTGACCTGCACCCAAAGCGCGATGCGTAGCCGTATCGATCACGGGGAGCATGGGGATTTGTGCAGCAGCGATTGAAAATTGGAACAACCCCAACAAGACAATCATGGCCAATACAGCTTTCTGACCGGTAAACCACCAACCTGCTAAGGCCACGAACACCAATGACAAGACGGCCAACGCCCAGCCGGACATCATGTAACGCGTTGGCCCGTTACGGTCCACAAGACGGCCCCACAGAACAGAACCCAGTCCTTGCATGAGAACCATGGACAACAACACACCTCCTATCTGGGCGGGGTTCAACCCCAATTCATCGTCCAAAAACAACGGGACACCAGCCTCGAGAGCCCCAGTGGCCACCGTGGTCAGTGCAACAAGCACACCAGCACGGAACAGCACGGGATCGGACACAAACACGCTCAAATCAACATTCACAGGGGAAAAGGACGGTTGAGGGCCCAAGGCGGAGGCGTTCAGCAACAACACAGGCAGGGCGAGCAGGGGCATGACGGCAAGCACAACAAACGCCAAGGTTTCGCTTTCATTGAACAAAACGCCTCCCAAAACGGGCCCCAAAAGGCCACCAATGGCAGCCATACCGACCAATTTACCTGCCTGTTCACCAAAATTGGTCGGCCAAAGCACCGAAGCCCCGGCCAATCCTGCCGTCATAACCGCAGCACCGGACATTCCGTGAAGCAAACGAGCGAGGACCAAGAGAGCAAAGGGGTGCCCTATGGTTGACGTGGTGGCAACGAGGTAAAGCAACGAAGAAAGGGAAAGAAACACCAAACTGGTTCCGATGGTTTTGGCCGGACCATAGCGGTCCACCAAACGGCCAGTGAACGGACCCAGGAGGAACAAAGGAACCGCCCACAACGACACCAGCATCGTTGCTTGAGTTGCATTGAGGTCGAATTGAGTCTGCCATGAGGGAAGAATTGGGACGATGAAGGCATAGCCCAAGAAGTCCACAAAGAAGGCGGCCACCAACGCCGCAAACACACCGCGATGACGTTCTTGAGGGGGGCCATTCACTCCTCTTCCCCCGTTGAGGGAAGGGCATCAAGGACATCGCCCGTCAGGCCCTCAAGGTCCTCAACGGTGGTGAGCAGAGTCAAATCGGAGAGGGCTCCATGACGCCGAAGGAGACCCATCAAATCGTGCACCATTTGCGTGGTCAGCCGAACGAACTCAACCGTTTCAGGATCCACACCAACTTTTGCAGATTCCGGCAAGAGTGCCACAAATTCCGGCGATTCTTCAAGGATACCGTCCATGGCGAGTTCGACCTCCTCTGCGATGTTTCGAGCCTGCTTTTCGAGGATGTCTTCCATTGAATTGGTGTTGATGGTGGAGCCCAACGAAGTTGCCCCTTGGCTCAACTTTGCGCCTTTGTTGAGATCTTGGATGCGAGTTCCTTTTTTTGTGAAGTTGGATTCTGCCGCTTTTCTCGGTTCAGAGGAACCTTCTGTTGGTTGATTGGATGCCCCAACCAGCCGGTTGAGGGCCACTCGAACCATGTCTTGCATGACATGAACGGGGACATCAGGAATGTCCGCTTCATCGACACTCATCCCATGGCGCAAGGAGTTGATGAAGTCATCATCGATGTTGCCAGCCTCGACCAGTCGTCGAAGCATGGGCAGGGCCCATTGGCTGTCGTTGACCGTCGAACCCACATCAAATTGGGGAGCGCCACCAAACACACCACCCGGAGAGGAGCCGGTTTGCATGGCCCCAACATCCGCTGGAGGAGGGACGAATTGTTTCGATGCATGCCGTTGGAGTTGGGCGATGAGCATGTTCATGTCAACGGGTTTCCCAATGACTTCAGCAATCCCCGAACGAGCAGCTGCAAGCAGGACTTCCGGTGATGTCGACCTTGACAACAACACCATCCGGGTGTTGGACTTCACTCGAGGTTCGTTTTGAAGGGCTGAGCACACATCCATGGGGTCGCCCTCACCCCATTCCGCTTCAACGAGAAGCACATCAGGCACCACACCCCTTGTGGTCGCCAAGGCTTGCTGTAAGGTTCCAAGACGCGTTACGTCAAATCCATGACGCTCAAACGTGTTGGCCATCAAATTCCGTCGGCCTTGATTTTCATCGGCGACGATTAACGTAGCGATGGCGGTCCCTCCAATTCAAGGGAAGCAAGCGCGCCTTTCAACCTCACCCTGAGAGCGATTGGCGTCCCCCTGTTTTCCTCAATTCCAGCAAAGTTTCGCTTCGCAAGGGGAAGGCTCCTAAGTCCGACCGTCTCAACACGCACCATGGAAGAGGCACAACCGGCTCTCAATCCGGTGACCAGAAAGAAACGGTTGCACCAAGTCATCTTTGAAGCCGACACACGAACGGGTAAAATCTTCGATGTGGGCCTGTTGCTGGTGATTTTGATTTCCATCCTTACCGTTTCATTGGAATCCATTGAATCGGTCAACGATCGGCACCGTGAGCTCCTTCGAGGCATTGAATGGACCATTACCCTGTTGTTCACCGTTGAATACCTCCTGCGTCTTTATTGCACGGAAGATTCCAGAAAATACGCCTTCTCGTTCTATGGTGTGATCGACCTCGTGGCGATTGTACCAACCTACCTGAGTTTGGTCGTGCCAGGTGCTCAAGGGTTGTTGGTCATTCGTTCGCTGCGGTTGCTTCGTGTTTTTCGAGTGTTCAAACTCAACCGGTACATGGGTGAAGCCCAAACGTTGGGCTACGCCATCAGACGGTCCCAACGGCGCATCGTGATTTTTTTGTTTTCCGTGACGGTACTTGGCTTCATTTCGGGGGCGTTCATGTACTTGATCGAAGGCCCGGAACGCGGATTCACTTCCATTCCCCAAAGCGTGTATTGGGCCATCACCACCATCACTGGAACGGGGTATGGTGACGCCGTACCAACCACCGGCATGGGCAAGGCCTTGGCGGTGCTCATCATGGTGCTGGGGTACAGTTTGATCATCGTCCCAACGGGGATTCTGTCATCTGAACTGGTGAAATCCAAAGAAGTGAGCACTCGGGCATGCCAGACGTGTTCGAAGGAAGGGCACGACGTGGACGCCGCTCATTGCAAGCACTGCGGTGCTGCGTTGGTGGTTACTGAAGGATTTCATCAGGCTTGAGGGAAGCCCATCCCATGATGCCATCTGACAAGTTGAACAACCGCTCTGGGGCCACACCGCATTGAATCAACGTCATGATGGCGATTTGCGAACGCATTCCGCTTCGACAGTGAACCAGTATGTCCCCCTCTTTGGGCAACATGGCCAACGCATTCCCGACCTCTGGGTGAGGCACGTGATGGTCACAAGAGGCAACACGAGCAGTTCGATGTTCTTCCTCTGACCGGACATCGAGCACAAAAGGCACCCACCCATCGTTTCGTCGTTGAAGGAATTCTGCCGCTGAGACCGACTGCATCATAGAAGCCCTGCCGGCGACCGAAGGATTTGGTTTTTGCGGCGAGAATGGAGCCGAAGGGCTTGCGCACCAGTCAGGATCGTCAAGCATTGCTCGGGCATGGCTCAAATCCGTGATTTGAATCCGTTCAGGGTCCTCTTCAAACCTCAATTTCTGAAAGTTCATGGTCATCGTATCGATAACCAGCAAGGTTCCGCTAAGGGATGGTGGATGCCCCAACAAGAGCTTGATGGCCTCCGTGGCTTGCAATGTTCCAACCAAACCGGGCAGAACGCCGAGAACGCCGGCTTCTGCGCAACTTGGAACGGCCTGGGAAGGGGGCGCCTCAGGGAACAGGTCCCTGTAAACGGGGCCGTTGTCGTGCCCAAACACAGAAACTTGGCCCTCAAAACGGTATATTGAACCATACACCCATGGAATGTTCAACAGAAAGCAAGCGTCGTCAATCAAATAACGCGTCGGGAGATTGTCCGTCCCATCGATCACGACGTCCCAACCACGACTCAGCAGGTCCATCGCATTTTGAGGGGTGAGGCGAGCAGCATGAACTTCCAACTCCAGATTTGGGTCCAAGGCGTGAAGGGTATCTTTGGCGGAGTCAACTTTACGGCGGCCCACGTCTGAAGTGGTGTGCAACACTTGCCGCTGGAGATTGCTGATCTCAACGAGGTCGTCGTCAACGAGGCCAATTCTCCCTACACCCGCAGCAGCCAAGTACAAGGCGACTGGCGAGCCAAGCCCACCGGCTCCAACGATGAGCACGCTAGAATTGGTAAGGCGTTGTTGTCCTTCAACTCCCACTTCAGGCAACAACAGATGGCGGGCGTGCCGCTCCATGTTGACCATGGTTTCCCCAGCCGGCCCGAGGTCAAGAAGGCGACGGCGTCAATGGACGTTGTTCTCAAGCCACTTTTCCACATCGATGGCTGCTGCACATCCCATGCCTGCTGCCGTGATGGCTTGCTTGTAGCGCGTATCCACGACATCGCCTGCTGCGAACACGCCAGGGACAGAGGTCATGGTATGTTCAGATTGAACGATGTAGCCGTCCTTGTCGGTTTCAACCTGCCCGCCAAGGAAGTCTGTGATGGGGGTGTGACCGATGGCGATGAACGCTCCAGTGGCTTCGATGGTCTCCGTGCTGCCGTCTCGAGTGTCTTCCAACACAGCCCCTGAGAGACCTTTGTCGTTGGACAGCCATTCTTTGATTTGGCGGAAGGTTTTGATCTCAATCTTGGGATTGTTAACAACCCGGTCGTACATGATGGTGGAGGCCTTGAAGACGTCTCGTCGATGAATCAAGGTCACCTTGTCTGCGAATCGGGTCAGGAAGGTCGCTTCTTCACATGCTGAATCGCCTCCTCCAATCACCAAGACATGCTCGTTGCGGAAGAACGCCCCATCGCAGGTGGCACACGTTGAGATGCCTCGACCCTTCTGTTCTGCTTCACCTGGAGCGTTGAGCCATCTTGATTCAGCACCCGTGCACACAATGATGCTGTGGGTGAGGAAGGTTTCGCCTTCCACGGTGACTTTGTAAGGTCGTTCTGATAGATCGACATCCTCGACGTTTCGGTCTTGCACTTCGAGTCCAAACCGTTCCGCCTGTTCTCGCAATTGAGTCATCATTTCTGGGCCTCCAATGCCCTCTGGGTACCCTGGGAAATTTTCGATGTCGCTGGTGAGCATCAGTTGCCCTCCCGACATGTACCCTGCAAACATCAAGGGGTTCATCATCGCCCGTCCGGTGTACAAACCTGCGGTGTATCCTGCCGGTCCTGAACCGATGATGATGACGTTTCGAACTTCAGACATGTCGGCCACGAATCTCTTGTCAGGAGGGGTGGTGTTTGAAGGTTACTCCGTTGCATTCAACGCAGTTTACGCCGACCATCATCAAGGTGATGGGTTGACTCACGAGGCTTTGACTCACCAAGGTTGAGAGCCGTACCAGCCCAAGGCATTGACGGTTCAGCGATGTTCCACAACAGCACGGATAGCGGCCCGTGCGTGAGGCTCTAGCCGTGGCTCGATGTGATGGTGTTCGGCACCGGGGCCGATGATGCCCAGGCCGATCGGTTTGTCGTGTTGGAGTTGAAGTTCAATCACAGTTTTGATCACCGCTTGTCCCATCGCCAAACCGTGCTGGGTTTCGCCTCGCTCAATGATGCCCAAACACACAGCAGCGTCGTGGTGTGGCAGCAATCTGCTCAGGGCTAACGGCACCTCCATGGAGCCGGGAACCCACACAACTTCCCCAATGGTAAGGCCCAACAGACCTGCTTCTTCGTTCACATAATTCAGCATCCGTGTGACCTCTTCCCGATGGAAGGAGCCGCACACTACAGCGACGTTGTTGCTCATTGGTTCACCTCGTTCATCATCATCCGTTCCACCGTGTTGACGATGGTTTGAGTCATGGTGTCGATTTCAATGTTGACGGCCGACCCGGGGACAAGGTCACCAAGGTTGGTCAGCGCCAGGGTTTCGGGAATGAGGTGAAGTGAGAAGGATGGCCCTTCAACTCGACCAATGGTCAACGAACAACCATGCACACCGATGTAACCCTTTTCCATGACGAATTTCATCATCTCATCGGGCATGCTGAGCTGGCAAACAGCTCCGTCGCCTTCACGGTCAAACGAGGTCACCTCCGCCGTGCACATCACGTGCCCCGACAGCAAGTGACCGCCCAGTTCATCTCCCATTTTCAACGACCGTTCAACGTTGACGTTGTGGCCCACCCGCAGGCCACCAAGTGTCGTGCGTTGAAGGGTTTCAGGGATGACGTCAAAGGCCACACGGCCTTCCAAGATGTCGGTGGCGGTCAAGCAGGCTCCGTTGATGGCCACACTGGCCCCTCGCATCAAGCCGGATGTGTCCGGGAGATCGATGATGAACGTGGTGACACCGTCACCAGGGCGAACTTCGGCCACGATGCCACTGCCTTGCACAATTCCGGTGAACATGTCAGCCCTCCTGCTGTTTTGCGCGCTCTAAAATCCGAGCAATGATTTTCCGTGTACCGTCCAAATCGTCAGAAAGTCCAGTCACACGGACGACTTTCATGCCATCGAACCCTCGTTCAGCAAGCGACGAACGAA
>QXXW01000074.1:0-13617 GCA_009887255.1 Candidatus Poseidoniales archaeon
TGTTGGTTGACACTTGTGCCATGGCTCCGTCATCATCGGTCACGGTGACCGTGACCCATCGTACGCCCCGTGAAGACCAGGACGCGGACATCGTCGTTCCTTCTTGTTCACAATCGTTGTTGCGAGTACCGTCGTTGTCGCTGTCGACCGTACTGTCAAGATCCCAGCATGTCCTGAGGGAGGTCATGTCGGATGGTGTGTCGGAGGGGGTGACGGTGAGGTTGACGGTTTCGTCTTCAAACACAGGGGTTGATCCTGGTAGGCCACTCACGGTCGGTGGCAGGTTGTGGACGGTGATGGTCGCCTGACGCAATTCAGATGAGGCGCCGTCGGCATCAAAAGCCTGAACCAAAATTTGATGGGTCCCTGAGGTGTTCCACGATACGGGTTCTGTGGAGGTTGCACCCACGCTTTGGATGGACCAATTTTGGTTTGCTGATGATGGGAACCACTGGACGATCACGGTGCCTTGGTCGTTGGCCG
The DNA here is from genome assembly GCA_009887255.1 of Candidatus Poseidoniales archaeon. Taxonomy (GTDB): domain Archaea; phylum Thermoplasmatota; class Poseidoniia; order Poseidoniales; family Poseidoniaceae; genus Poseidonia. Next base: position 484 of record QXXW01000074.1, read on the forward strand.
TGTCGCTGGCGCTGATGCCAAGCACACCCACTTCATCCTCGTTGATTTGCCAGGACCCGTTGCTGTCCGGGCTCATCGCTTCACCGGCGATGGTCAAGGTGGGGTAGTCGAGTGTTGGTGCAGCATTGAGCACGTTAATCGTGCTGTTGACCGTAGTTTCTGCTCCATCGTCGTCCACGGCGACGGCGGTCACGGTGAGGGGCCCTTCCTGAGTGGGGATAAAGGTGCAATTATTTTGAGTAAGGCCTTCGGCGCAATCCAATCCGGGCCAAGAGATCATGACTTGTTGTCCCGAGGGGGAGGTCGTATCGATGTCACTCACGTCCACTGCAGAAACGGTGATTGGAGATTCCACGTACACCGAAGGTGGGTGGGTGAGGTTCATCTTCGGCGCACGGTTGAGGATTTCAATCTCAACCGTCAAGTCGTCGATGTCCAATTCGTCGTCGATGACGAGAAGGTTCACCGTCCAAAAGCCGCTGTTGGACCAGTTCCACTGCGTCCAGCATCCTGGTGCTTCAATGATTTCGACCAAACCCGTTCGTGATTCGATTTCGAATCGACATTCAACATCACCGCTGTCTTCATCAAAACTCCCCGTCGCGTCAAGGGTGACGTTTTCAAAGGTGTAAACCGGGTCGCTTGTGGTGAGGTTACCTGTTGGGGCACGACCAATGAACACCTCAACCGAACCCATGTTGTTTGAGCGGTTGGCGTCTTCGGTCACGTTCTCGTCCGGGTCCACTTCAAAGGTCAACGACGATGTTCCAATCATCATGTCAACCGGTACGGTCCAATTCACTGTAACCCGTTGTTCTGCGTAGGGTTCCACTGGCGACATCTCGTACCTTGTCGTGATGTTGTCAGGCGTTCCTACTTCCATCGCCGTTCCCGGAGAGGTGAGCACACCACGGTTCTGCGCTGGGAGTGAAAAGGTCAGAACGTCGCCGGGCAGGGCGTTGTATCCAATGGCGGCCCCCAACGTGCTGGTAAGGCCGCCTCGGGTCCGTTCAACGATCACCGATGCCGATTGAGCAACGAGGTCGACCCCAACAACATTGAGATCTTGCACCAGCGTGACGGCTCCGACGATTTTGGTAACGGGGTCGTAAACGAGAATCCCGTTGCTCGTGTAATCGTCACTCGAGGGTGTCGTATCGCTCTGATTCGAGGCGTTGAGGCTGACTTGGGCTTGCCCGTTGTTGTCGGTTGTTGGGTTGAGGATGGTTCCCGCCACCTCGTACCGAAGTTGGAGGTTTGTGTTGCGAATCGGGAGAGGGGGCGAACTGGCAACGCTGTAATCGATGTGGAGTTGCTCCATTGCATCGGGCAAGGTTGCGATGGTGGTGGTGTCGATTGACAACACGGTGTTTCGACCACCGGCCGATGACGCCACATCAACGCTGTTCGAATCTTCGGGGTCGTATGTTTTGAGGATCCAGTCGATCGAAAACCCAGCCGGGTTGATGATGCGGTTCCATACGCTGCCCCGTACTTCGGGACAATACCAGTTGAAACCGAGGTTCACACCTGTAGCGTTCCACTCAGAGATTTTGTACGATTCTCCACAACCTGTGTATTGCGGTGAATCACCGTCTTCCAAAGGCGATCCCGTTTTGACCACCTGCCAAGAATTGTTTTCAGATTCATCGGAATCAAATGAGGACGGATCAAAGTAATCGGAAGTCCCGTCCACGGTTGTCACCGCTTGAAACGGCATGTACCATTGATCTCCGTTGCGAATGGGGAAGTCATGGCGTTCCTTTGCCGGCGTGTAGACGTTTTCGAACGTCACTTCACCGAGGGGCACAGGGCCGCCGGTGATCCAAGCTGCCGGTGTGCCAAACAAGCAGGCGATGAATTCAACATCCAAGGTAAACGTGGAGTTGAACAGACCAAGATCTCTTGCTCTGATGAGGTCGTTGCCCTGGTAGGAGATGTCAAGGCGACCGTTTCTCATGGTTCCATCGACTTCGATGTCAGCACCGCACCGCGTGGTGCCTCCGCCGCTTGTTGGTCCAGCGCTTGTGAAGGCCCCGTCGATGTTGACGGTGTACGCCAAAACCGTCTGTCCGTCGGTGTCTGTAGCGTAACCGATGTCCGTGACGCTGTTGGTTGTGTCGCCGGTGATGTCGTTAAGGGTGGCGGAGACATTGGCTTGAGCCAACAACTGAGCGATGTCGAATTGGGTTTCATACACCCATTCGTCTCCAACCCGGTACGTGGGGACGTCCACAACCGAGGAACCCCCTGAACTTGGCTGAGCCTCGATGCGGGTGTCAAGAGCGAGTTCATTGATGGCATAACTGGCCGTGGTCCCGAGCAAAAGGGCGAGGACGAACAGGGGCAACAGGACTTTGCCGCTCATGGTTGTATGTGGGTGTCCTTCTACTAAAGGAAGCGCACAGGGAGGTCAGCAATCCGCCGTTGTGGGCGGCTGCGTTTGGATGGAACGGGCCTCAGAGAAGGTCGGCCAGTTCGTCCTTGATGATTTCAACGGCTTCGAGGATTTCGTCCTTGTGTCGTGCACCGGTGATCACCATCTTTCCGGAGCCGAAGATGAGGCAAACCACCTTCGGGTCGTCAAGGCGATAAATGAGGCCTGGGAATTGCTCGGGTTCGTATTCCACCTTGTCAAAGGGCAAGTGGAAGGTGAGGTGGTTCAGGTTCAGTTTGCGTGGAACGCCGGCTTGCGGTTCTCCGGTGAACTTGTCGACGCCGTCGTAGTCCTCTGGGTAGTGAAGGGCGTAGGTGGCGACCATGTTTTGGACTTCAATGGTGACGTCTTCGAGGTCCCAGGTTTCGATGCCAGCACCGCGCAAATCCTTGATCATGCGGTCAATACCGGTGTGAATGTTGTCTTCGTCCTTCCCACCGGTGCACACGGCTCGTCCGGAGCGGAACATGAGAATGGCGAGTTTTGGTTCGGTCACGCGGTAGACCACACCGGGAAACTGCTCTGGCTCGTATTCGCAGTTGAGTTGGATGGCGATGTCGGGGAGGTCGAGTTCTTCAGCAACACGGGTGCTGGCAACAACGTTCACAACGGTCAGGCGTTCTTCATCGGTGGTCATATAAAGCCCGAATGGCCCTTAGTATATAAAAGGAATTTTGACACCATCCCCGCATCCATGTTCCGGTGTATGCTACTGGGAGACTCGAAAGAGGGCGTTGATGACCCGTTTCACCTGTCAGTGGGCTCCTGGATTCGGGAAGGAGGACACCATCGCTTCGCCCCCCGCCAGTTCAATGGCTTGACGGGTCGTTTCCGGATGCTGCGTGAGCGCCACCATGCATCCCCCGCCACCGGCACCCGTGAGTTTGACGCCCAACGATGAGGGAGCCGCTGCCTGAATCAATTCTTCAAGCTCCACCGAAGAAACCCCAAGGCTGCGCAACACGAGATGATTTTCCGTCATGGCTTGACCAACACGATGTGCATCACCTGCTTTCAATGCGGCAAGGCCTCGTCGCGTGATCGACCCGATGGTGGCGATGGCCTGGTTCAATCCGGGGTCGTCGTTGAGCGCTTGGGCGACCTTCTCAACTTGGCGGAGCGTTGGGGCGTGGACCCCCGTGTTTCCAATGACGAGATGGACGTCATCCATGGCGACCTCAAGGTCGTGTATGTTCCAAGATACTTCGGCCTCTGGCGTCCGATGTGAGCGTTGATATCGCCAGTTGAGTCCTTCTTCACGTTGGTTGGAGAGGACCACAACGCCGCCCAACAAACTGGTGGATGTGTCCATCGGCGAGGCCCTGCCCTGTTGGGAAAAGGCCTCAGCTTCGTGCGCCATTTGGCCTGCTGTGTCGTCCGAGAGTTGGCGGTTGAGGTGCGTTTCCAACGCCCGAACCATCGAAGCGCTCAGGGCAGCGCTTGAGCCGAGCCCAGACGACCGGGGGATGTCGCCTGTGATGTGAATGTCCATGGGCGGAACGGCAGGAATGCCACCAAACTCCCCGAGCAGCGACCACACGTGCGGATGTTTTTCCTCGTCCAACTCGGCCCCGTTGAGGCTCCATGAAGTGGAGGGTATCAGTTTCAGATGCATCCGCTGCTCGAGGGCTACGGCTACGGCAGGCTCTCCATACACGACAGCATGTTCCCCAAACAGGATGCATTTCCCGGGAGCCGATGCCGTGATGACGCCGTCGGGATGAACCATGGTCATTTGAGCGGCATCGGCCTTATTTCCCTTCGCCTGCTTGGGGCGAGGGAACATCTCGTTTTGACGGTGCATTCAAGGCCCGTCGTCCTTTGGAGTTGAATGCGCTCAGGCGCGTGGTGATGAAATGGAGCATCCTCTTTTCATGGATTATGGGCCCGTACCCGGTTGGGCCATTCTTCTCGTGCTGTTCGGCGTATCCGGCGGTTTTTTCCTCTACCAGGTCGTCAAGGCAACACGGTTGGTGATGCTCGGTCGCCCAGAAGACCGGTTCGACAATTGGGGTTTGCGCATCAAGGAGGTCATCGTCGGATGGCTCGGTCAAAAAAGGGTGCTTCAAGACCGCATTGCAGGTGGCATTCACGTCCTCATGTTTTGGGGTTTCTTGATGCTCTCAACAGACATGTTTGATCTCGCAAGCGGAAATAAATTCTCACACGATGTCTTGCCTGACCTCCTTCGTGGTCCTTGGAACTTGATGGTTGAAATTGGCTACACCATCGCCTTCGTTGGGTGCGTTCTGGCCTTGATTCGACGCATCGCCTTCACCCCTGAGAAACTCAAAGGAAAATCTCAGCTGGAAGGCAACGTCATCCTTCTTCTCATCATGACCATCACTACCACCTCCTTCGTCGTTGAAGCTGGAGAAGCCGGTGTTTCCTCAACCTGGGAACCCATTGGTGCATGGGTGGCCGCTGCACTCGTCCCTTCAACTGCGGTTGTCGTGGGTGCGTATTGGGCTCACATGCTGGCCATTTGCGTGTTCCTCTTCCTGATTCCTCTGTCCAAGCACATGCACCTTGTCATGGCGTTTCCCAACGTCTTCTTTCACGATTTGCGGCCCATGGCCACGATGGAACCGTTGGCTCGAGGAGCCGACGGGAAGGCGGTGCTGCTGGACGATTTGGATGTGGAATCTTTCGGCGCCGTGAACTACACTGATTTTACATGGCGCGACCTCATTGACGGCTGGGCTTGCACCTCGTGCGCTCGCTGCCAGGACGTTTGCCCGGCCTACGCCAGCGGCAAGGACCTCAATCCGATGCAAATCATTCACGATGTCCGCCATTACGCCAACGAAAACGTCACCACCCTCATGGCCGGTGAAGCACCTGAACAAGACATCATCGCCCGATTTGGGGAATCGTCCATTTGGGCGTGCACCACATGCCATGCCTGCGTGGAGGCTTGCCCAATCTACATCGATCATGTGCCGAAATTGACCGACGCACGACGACACTTGATGATGGAGCGTATGGAGTTCGATGAATCGGTTGAAGAAACCGTCATGCCGCTAATGGCAACCATCGAAAACCTTGAATCGGATTCCAACCCCTACGGATTGCCTGCTCACGAACGTGGGGAATGGGCAGATGGACTGGATGTGAAGGTCGCTGAACCGGCGGAATACATCTACTTCGCAGGCTGCGCAGCGTCCTTTGACGAACGAAACAAGAAGGTGGCTCGGGACACCATCAGCATCATGAAAGAAGCCGGTCTTGACGTCGGTATTTTGGGCATGCAAGAAGGCTGCAGCGGAGACGCTGCTCGACGAGCCGGCAACGAATACCTCTTCCAAATGTTGGCCGAGACCAACCTGTCCACCTTTGAGGAGATCGGCGTAAAGAAAATCGTGGCTTCTTGCCCGCACTGTTTCCACACCCTCGGTAAGGAGTACAAGGACTACGGCGGCGAAGACATCGAGGTCATGCACCATTCGCAACTCATCAATCACCTCCAAATTGAAGGAAAGTTGCCTCAACCGCAGCACGACGGCAGCGTCACCTTCCACGACCCGTGTTATCTCGGCAGAATTGGCGGCGAATTGGACGCCCCTCGCAACGCCATCGGCGGCGTTGATGTTGAAGCAGAGCGCCACGGTCGGGAATCCTTCTGCTGTGGAGCGGGAGGCGCCCAAATGTGGATGGAAGAGATTGTGGACGAGGATCACGATCGCGTCAACGTCATTCGTTCAAAGGAACTTGCAAAAACCGGTGCAGACACCGTCGCCGTTGGTTGTCCGTTCTGTTCAACCATGGTCACCGACGGCCTCAGCGCCATCGGTTCGGAGATGGAAGTCAAGGACATCGCTGAACTTGTCTGGGAACAGATCAAGGCCAACGATGCCAAGATCGAAGCCAGCAAGACGGCGACAACCTCAGAACCCGTTGATTCAGTGGAAGCTTGAGGGTCTGGTTTGCTCAACCCCGACGAGCAGCAAGCGTTGCTCACCTGGTACGACCAGCATCACCGTCCGCTTCCATGGCGTGCGACCAGCGACCCGTGGGCCATCTTGTTGAGTGAAGTGTTGCTGCAACAAACCCAGGTCAGTCGAGGATTGGTGTTTTGGGAGCGAATGTTGGCGACCTTCCCTCGAATTCAAGACATGGCCTCCTCCGATGTTGACGAGGTGCTCAAGGCCTGGGAAGGAGCAGGGTACTACAGCAGGGCCCGACGATTGCACGCTTTGAGTCAACGAGTCATGGCCTCGAGCACCGAAGGTGGACACGATGGGACGTTGCCTTCATCGGCCTCAGCCTTGCTCACCTTGCCCGGTGTTGGTCCATACACTGCTGCAGCCGTGGCCAGCATCGCTCACGGGGAAGCCGTGGCCTGCGTTGACGGGAACATTCGCAGGGTCATGGCCAGGCGGACAGCATCGCTCAACCCGAAGCCTGCCGAAGTCCAGAAATGGGCGGATGAATCCCTTCACCACGACCGGCCAGGCGATTGGAATCAAGCCCTCATGGAACTGGGGGCTACTGTATGCACTCCAAAGAAAACGCAGTGCACTTCATGTCCGGTGAGCGAAGGTTGCCTTGGAAAGGCCCTTCCGGGCCGCTACCCTGAACCGAAACGCCCGAAGGTGAAGGCCGTCACCCTCTACGCTCTTGTGGAACTGGCAGCGAATGGAGAAGCCATACTTCAACAGCGACCTTTGAACGGCATGTTCGGGGGATTGTGGGGGCCAACCTACGACGAGAATCCTGAACGTGTACGAAAGGACGACGCGACCAGTATTGCCACGGTAAACCACGCGTTGAGCCATCGACGCCTCACCGTCGAAGTGCACGCCGTTGTTCGACCTGATGTGTTGAAAGGCACCCGGCGTGATGAGGTGGCGGTTTCCACTCTGGACGGGAAGGTCTTGGCCTGTGCTGCTGCATGGTTTGCAAAAGGCTAAACAGAGCCCTCTTGAGTGGTTGTCATGCGCTATCAATTGTCCACCGATTGGATGTTGATCACGGAGAAATTTCAGAGCATGTTTGCTGAACTGGGTGATGTGACCGTTTCCGAGAATCGTTTGAGCTACGCCTCGGTTCAGCCTGCTGTTGCGACGGCTCTGGCATTGACCTCATCGGGTGAACTATTGGCCAACATGCCACTTCACTCCATCAACAGCCGTTTTGAACATGTTGAGTTTCACAAATCCCCTCTTTCCCTCACCCTTTCGGGAGCGAACTTGAGTTACACCTACACCGTTCCATCGGCCATCGTTTTGTTGCGTGCATCGGATTGAGGCACACGAAGTTCATGACGAAAGGAAGCCAAACACACAAACAGGCCAGCAACCAAGACGTATTCGGCTGGTGCTGCAACGTTGATTCCGGACTGGGCCTGATTCAAGAATTCGGCTGTCGTCAGGTCTTGTGATGTCAATTCACTGGTTCCAAGGCGAAACGAGACAACCATTGTCCAAAAAGCAACAAACGAGGAAATGAAGCCAACCCGTCGCTCAGCATTCCCCCGAGTTGTCCCATGGTCTCCCAGCGATGCATGTGCCAAAAACGCCCACAGCAATCCACCTCCAAAAGCGGTCATGGAGGTCAACACGTGCTGGTCAATTCGGTTCCACATGTCGTAATACGCCAGAAGAACGGTGTTGAGGCTGGCCACAATGCCAACCAGCGTACCAACAAACCATGTTGTGGTGGATTTAGAATCCACATCGTGGTACAACTGCCATGCAAAAACGGCTTGAATGAAACCCCCGGCAGTGAGTCCAACGGAAAACACCCACTCCTGTGGTCCTGCTGCATCGGCCTCGGATATGAAAAATGGAACGGCTCTTGGCCCACTGGCCGCGTGGATGAGCATCGCAAGCAACAGCGAACCAGCTGGAACCATCCAACTCATGTGAGCGAGACGAATGGACGACCGCCTGTTCAGCGGAAGGCGTCGACCGTATCTTGTATGCATGTGTCAAAATCCTCCCATGTCATGCCCAACACTTGCTCGGCTTTGGCACTTGAGTACAAGCTGTCACCTCGCATCAAACTCTTGGCCAGCCTGCGTGTGAGGTATCGGGGGCGGCCGAAGAGACCACCGATCCAATCCTGAAAGACAGCGATGGGCAGGAACATCTTCGGGAGGGCGCGTCGGGGTGCTTTCGTCTCAGGATTGAGTTCACGGATCCGACGGCAAACGGTGGCAAGGGTCAGGCCGTTGTGGGGTGCAAGGACAAATCGACCTTCGGCATCATCTGTTTCAAACGCCAAACGGTGCGCTTTTGCCACATCACGAACGTGAACGATGGACATTGGGAACGGCGGTGCAACCGGATAGGCGCCTCGCATGGCCTCGGGAAAGAATTCCACACTTGGCGTTGGTCGAGTGAAGCCACCTCCGTAGACAGCGGTCGGGTTGATGACACGGAGGTCCAACCCATATTCTTCAGCGAGGGTCCATGCACGACGTTCAGAATCTGTTTTGGCTTGCGTGTAAGGAATACCTGCATGGCGTTGCCAATCGTCTTCTGTTTTGGGCCGACCGCGAGGTTCGGTACCCACTGCAGCTGTGCTTGAGGTGTAAATCACCCGTAATACACCAGCCCTATGAGCGGCGCTCAACAGATGAGTTGTTCCCTTCACGGCCGTTTCAAGAATGGCGGCTCGTTCTCCCTTGGTGGCATACACTGTTGCGGTATGGAACAGGCCGTTGCATCCTTCGAGAAGGCCTTCCCACGGGTCAGCGTCCAACACATCCGCTTCGACCAGTTCAAGTCGGTCGTTGGCCTCAAGTTCTGCTGCATGCGCCCTCACCAGTTGAGTCTTGGTTGGGTCGTTGAGGTTGCGGACCGAGCCCTTGACGTTGTACCCGTGGGCGAGAAGGTCTCGGACGATGTGGTTGCCGACATGCCCGTTGACACCCGTCACAAAAATCGTGGTCCCTCTTCTGTCTGCCATGGTGTTGGGAACCGACCAAGCCGTATAACCTCCAGCATCAACCTTGAAATGAAGGGGGCTTGACCCTTTGGACATGGCACTTCGTGTTCATGACACCCGCCGTCGGGAGAAAGTGGACTTCACAACCCTCGAACCCGGCAAGGTGTCAATGTACGTCTGCGGTGTGACGGTGTACGATCGATGCCACCTCGGTCACGCCCGTTGTTACCTTTCATTTGACCTGATTCACCGTTGGCTTGAGGCCAAGGGGTACGACGTGATGTACGTTCAGAACTTCACCGACATCGACGACAAAATCATTCATCGAGCCAATGAGGGCGATGGCGATTGGAAAACCCTGGTGGATCGCAACATTGAGTCGTATTACGAGGACATGGATGCGCTCAACATCCTACGGGCAGATGCCTACCCCCGATGCACCGAATACGTTGACGACATGGTGCGAATCACGCAAGACCTCATCGAGAAGAACCACGCCTACGTCACCGACGACGGCGTGTATTTTCACGTCGAATCAGCACCCGAAAAGTTCGGCCAACTGACCGGCCAATCCATCGATGCTGTCCAATCGGGGGCGGGAGGTCGCGTCAGCGACAGTGGTACAACAAAACGCGACCACAAGGACTTCGCGCTTTGGAAAGCGGCCAAACCCGATGAGCCAACATGGGACTCACCTTGGGGCCCAGGCAGGCCGGGATGGCACATTGAGTGCACCGCCATGTCCTTGGACCATTTTGACAGAGAGTTTGACATCCACGGCGGTGGGCACGACCTTCGGTTCCCCCATCACGAAGCAGAAATCTTCCAGGGTGAATGCCACACAGGCCACAGTCCGGTGGTCCGCCACTGGCTTCACAACGGTTTTGTCAACATCGATGGAGAAAAAATGAGCAAGTCATTGGGCAACTTTTGGACCATCCATGACATTCTCGAAAAGGTGGATGCCATGGTGCTTCGCTTCGCCCTCATCAACGCACACTACCGTTCTCCAATCGACATGAACGAAGCTTTGCTCAACGATGCAGAGCGCAATTACAACCGTTTGCTAGCATGCTACATTGAAGCACTCAAAGCGCGAACCACCACGTCTCCAGTGGCCCTTCCCCATGCCGACATCACCTCATCGGTTCCTCTGGGGAAATCCCTTGGACTGTTGGAAAAAATGGGTGAAGGCTTTGCGAGGGCCATGGACGACGATTTCAATTCACGAGAGGCGGTGGCCAAAGTTCTGGTAACGGTCCGTGAAATTTCCAAAACCCTCAATGCCGACGGTGTTGATGAGGCGGACCGTGACGCCTTTGCCCACTACGCAGTCGACCTCCTCGAGGAAACAGCAGGGCGCGTGCTGGGTGTGCTCCCATCGAGGGAACTGGCACTGGCTGAACCCGAAGAGGATCCACGCAAGGTCGAAATTGCTGACCATGTTGAAGCACTGCTGGTTGAACGAACCAAAGCGCGTTCGACCAAGGATTGGGTTCGTGCAGATGCCATTCGAGACGAGTTGAGCACCCTCGGCGTGGTGGTCACCGACACTCCACAGGGACCCGAGTGGGACCTTGCTTGAGGCTTACTCTTCCTCTTTGGGCGCTGCTCGAGGCGGAGGCGGTGCGGGCACAAACGATTCGTTGCCGGTCGTTGAATCAAAAACATCGTCATCAACCGAATCATCGCCCCACATCTTGTCGATGATGACATCGTCCGTGAGGCCTTCGTCTCCCTGGCGTGAGACCAAAAACAGGAGTACACCCAAGATTAAAACGATGACAAGAAGCAACGACAAAGCCGCATCGGCCTGTTGAGATTCAACCTCTTGAGCGTCAAGAAGGTCATCTGATTCAACGCCGGTCAGTCCTCCTCCAGTTGTGTTTGTCTCATCGTCGTCTCCGCCCGTGGTGTTTTGTTGGTTGGTGTCCCCAGGTTGAGGCGTGGGTTCCACGGTGCAGGGTGGTGCTGTGCCATCAGAGCAGGTTGGCGTTGGGTCCACTTCGGTGGTCATCTCGATCACGGATGGCAGATTTTCTGAGCGGTCGTAGTACCTGTCATAGATGATGGAGAGGTCCATCTGTGCGTTGGCCACTGCAGAGGTGTTGAGCACGTCGAAATACCGCTGGTCTCCATACGTGTACCAGGGGTCAAGACCAACATGGCTCATGCCTGAGGTCACACCTGCGAAATCGTTGGCTTCTCCGAAGGCATCTTCCATCTCTGCTTGGTCAAATCGCATGGCCATGGTCAGGTTTTCAACGATGCTTGTCCAGGTTTGAGCGCCTTCAGGGACCGAGCCAAAGGTCACGTCAACAACCTTGCCGTACGCTCCAGCGGGCTCGTGATCTTCGCCGTTCAGGGCCGTCATGATGTCGGCGTCGCCGTAGATGGGCAATCCGCCAACAACCGAAAGACGCACGTCAGGGTCAATGGCGTTGATCAAGTTTCGATAGGGGTCGGCATGGATGTTGTCAACCACGACCAGGTCAGCGGCTTTTCCAGCCTGAAGGGTTCCAACTTCGTTCTCCCAACTTGCTGCTTGGGCAGCACCAGAGGTGACCATTTGGACGAGTTCGTAATCGGTGAAGATGTTGCCCAACATCTCGTCGTCCCAAGCATCCGCCACTTTCAATTCATGCAAGGGGGATTTGGAACCTGATGGCGCCCAATCGGGTGCAAGTGTGATGTGGACTCCAGCAGCCTTGGCGGCAGCCACATCGGCGGTTTGACCGTAAAGCAAGAGGTTGGACAATGGGGACCAGACCAAGGGTGAACCCGCTTGTGCCATTTGAGAAAATTCAACCGATGTAAGAGCAACACCGTGAATCAACACAAGTTCTCCGACCAACAAATCGTTGTTCACGAGCGTGTCAAACTCTGCACGGCTGCGTTCGTCCACGCCTTCGGCAATGTGCACGTACCACGCATCGAGTTCACCGCTTACGTTTCCGGATTTGATGTGATTTCCCTGATAGTCAGAGGTCAATTCGGTGACCTTTGTGTGGGTTTCGTCCCTTCCAAAATTGTAATCTTCAATGTTCCTTGCAAGAATGCTGGTGTAACTGTCATCCGGGTTTGAGGGGCCACCTTGAGCGGCTGTTGTGCCGCCAACGATGGACTTCATCTCGATGTACTTCATGGCTTCAGCTTCCATGTTCCAGTAAGGTCCGGAATGGACCAACATCTTGGGCTTGGTCACTTCCTCACTGTAATCTGGATGGTTCTTCCATTCGTATCGGTTGTTGTAGCCGCCCCATTCGTTTCTGTTCGATTCTGAAAGATGAGGGACCATGTCCCAAAGGGGTGCTTGGTTGTAGTGAAGGTGGTTGTGAAGGTCAAGAAGACCGGGGTAGATCGTGCCGTTGGTTTCAATGATGGGGACATTGGTCAACTGGACGTTGTTTGGAATCACATCGCCCCAGACGCCAGCGATCATGCCGTCTTGCACCAGCACGTGCCCGTTGTTGATGACAGCGCCTTGCGAGGTCATGGGCACCACTCGGCCTTTGAGGAGGTAGGCGCCCTCGTGGATGTGGTCGTTGGTCCTGTAGCAGCGTACCATGTTTTGAGCGATTTCGTAGGTCTCTCCGTTGCCCCATCCAGGGGTTGGTTCATCGGCCTTGGTGAGGCTACCGTTGCCAGAACGCTGGTATGGACGGTCCCACCACGAATCTTCACCTGGGAAACTCAAACTGTCCACCAGCACGCCAAGGTCAGTGGACAACGAGGCCGTGTCGCCGTCCCAGTAATCCAATTCAATTCCTGAGCTGTCCCGGAACACCACAATGCGTGCCCCC
>QXXW01000074.1:13627-35516 GCA_009887255.1 Candidatus Poseidoniales archaeon
CCGGTTCAAGTGGGGTGTTCCATGCCAATCTGCAGGGGGGCGATCCGCCGTCCGTGATGTCGTCAAGCAACCAGTCTGAAACATCAACCGCTGTGCTACCGCTGTTCCAAATTTCGATGTACTGGTCAGAATTTGAACCGATGTCACCGTCGTTGTTCCAGTCCGTACCGTTGTAGTCTTCCGAAGAAGCGGACACCAACACTTCTGAAATGACGACGCCGGTGGTACCGTTCCTGCCTTCCGTAGTTGTTACTTGGGCGTTGACAGAGCCCGCATAGACACTGCATATCATCAAAAGGGCCAGCGTCGCCGCCAACATCACTCTTCGCATAACTGCTGAGCATTGTGGAGGCTCTTAAGCCCTCCATTGGACCCTTTTCTCATGACAGGTGTTCAAAAAGGGTGGTTGGTAGGGTAAATCATGGCAGCCGTTGAATTAACTGAACCTGTGTTCGCTGAGACCATCGAAAACAACGAACTGGTGATTCTTGATTTCTGGGCTGAATGGTGTGGCCCTTGCAAAGCATACGGTCCAGTCTACGAACGAGTTTCTGAAGAATACCCCGACGTGGTGTTTGGGAAAATCGACACGGAAGATCAGCAAGACCTTGCCGGCATGTTCGGTATCCGATCCATTCCAACCACCATTGCGTTCAAAGAAGGTATTGGGGTGTTCATGCAACCCGGCGCTCTGCCAGAACAAGCCCTTCGTGACCTCGTCAAGATGCTTCAAGAACTCGATATGGACGAGGTTCGTGCTGAGTTGGCCGAACGCGAAGCCAACGAATCGTGAGGGCACGGTCCTCCGATTGATTGAAATGAGGCCTATGCGAGGCTTGGACATGGACCTTCGCCCGTGGCTTGTTGTGGTGTTGTTTTCCACGGCTTCGCTCGCTGGATGTTTTGGTGAATCGAGGGATGAAGTCATCAATGAACCGACCGATTCAATGTATCCACAGCCGTGGGAACGCTCGGACCTTACCTACGATGACAGCGATGTTTTTGCTCGGGTCACCGTGAACGGAACCCATGCCATTGACACCGTGCGTTCCGTGTTTGTTCCTGTCGATACCATCACCGCTGCAGACGGTGGTGCGGGGCTTACGGGCAACGCAGAGGTCCACCTTGGCTTGTGGTTGCCTGTGATTGAAGGATGCGACTGGGAGGCGACTGATTTGCCAGAAGAATGCAACGTCCCAGTGATTGCTGAAGTGGGGCCGTATTACAACGACGGCGATGTTGATGCGCTCACTCCTGCCGACCGTCTTGGCCGCATGCTCATTGAAAATTATGTGCCGCACGGTTACGGTGTTGCTCAGGTGTCCGTCTTTGGAACAGGCGAATCAAACCACTGCATGGACCTCATGGGCACGGATGAGCAGCGGGGCATTGATGCTGCAGTCACTTGGCTTGGAAGTCAGCCTTGGTCAAACGGTAAAGTCGGCATGATTGGCAAATCCTACGACGGCTCCACACCATGGCAAGCCGCCACGTTCGGCAACCCCTACTTGTCCACCATTGTCCCGATGTCAGGTCTGATTGGCGTGCACGAATTGATGTGGAGAAACGGCAGCATGGAAGCACGGGGCATGATCATGCACAACGGTGTTTACGGTTCCTTCGGCATCGATGGAGATGGGGAAGATGCACACACCCTATGCGAAGGTTACCTCGAAGGGTACGTCAACGGACCAGCCGCCTACCTTTCTGGCGGAATGGTGACCTATGCTGGCAACGATTATTGGACCGAGCGATCCTTCCTTGACCGCGTGGTTGAGAACTACAACGGTTCGATCTACATCATTCAGGGAATGCAAGACTGGAATGTTGACCCGCACATGGCGTTCCCAACACATCAACTGGTGGAAGAGGCTGGTATCGATGTGAAGACCTTGGCCGGGCAATGGGCACACGACTACCCCGACCGTCAATCCGGTCACAGCACCTTGCCGAGTGGAGAAGGTGGAGAAGCCTATCCCTACACGCTGCGCTGGGACTGGGCTGATGAAATGCTGTACTGGTTCGACTGGTACCTCAAAGGCGAAGGCGAAGCCCCCGTCCTTGGGGTTGAGATGCAAGACAATCAGGGAGGATGGCGATTTGAATCAACATACCCTGCTCTTGACACCGAATTTAGAGAAATCGGGGCTGCCGACCTCAACCCATCGGGAGCTTCCATGGTGACCACCACCGAAACGATCACCTTGACGTACGGTCCCTTTGAGAACGATGTTCACATCGCCGGTATGCCGTCGTTCCACATCGCCGTCACGCCCCACACGACAAACGGTGCTCACGGATACCTCGAAATGACGGATGGTGACGGGCTGCGTCTTGGGCATGCCGTGATGGATTTCCGGTTCCACGAAGGCGGACGCGACGGGCAAGAAACCCTCGTTCCGTTTTCCTCAGTCCTTGGCAAGATGGAATTCATGGCCATGGACATCTTCCTCGAAGAAGGTGACAGCATCATCATCACCCTCTCGCAAACCGGAAGGGACTACGTGCCATCTCCCGCTGCTGCCGGAGGTTATTCCTTAAATTGGGCAGAATCTACCCTCACTCTGCCGTTGGTGAATCGAACCTGCGACGATCTTTTCCGTGCGCCGATGCTTGAATACGGAGCAGAAGCAGGTCGAACCTGTTGATTCCAGAACAGTCCCCTAATCCTCTGTCTGTCTGTCTGTCTGTCTGTCAGGATCAACAGCAGATCCACCCGGCTGTTTCGCCGTTGAGATGTGGGGGCTGAACTTGGTTCGCAAATCTGAAGCATTGCCAGCAGCCGAAGAGTCATGCTCTTAAGCCGATGACAAACGATTCTCCACATGACTCTTGCGAAAACGCTGGGTGTTGGTGAGCGATTGGCTCAAAAAATCACCGATCACTTTGGCACAGAAGACAGGGTGAGAGCAACCCTCCGTTCAGGCGATGTGGCCCGACTTGCAGAGGTGGATGGTGTTTCTCTGAAAAGAGCGCTCAGCATGGCTCGTCAGTACGCCGGGGCCGACGGTTCTTTTCTGGCCACCAAAGAAGCGGAACGTCTTCATCATGAACTCATTGTCCACCTCCAAGGGTTCACCGCCTGTTCTGCTTCGAAAGAGCGTATGGGGTTGCTGATGCCGGCCAAGGAACTTGAACCGAGGCGGAGCATGATTTCAGCTGCCATGACGCTTCCAAGCGAATGGCTGAACGAGCAACAACAACGCTGGTCCAAATTGGGCCGTCTCAAGGAACCCAAAGGTCGCTATGAACGTGTGATCGTCACACCCGAGCCTCTCGACCACTTGAAGCGGTTTTGCAGGGTTCTCGTGCCGAGTGAACATGAAACATGGAAAGATTACACGGTCTTCAGCACCATCACTTGGGTCGGGACAGGTGGGCCCATGTCACCGCCAGATGGTTGGCTGGTGACCGGAACTGCATCAGATGAAGCCACCCTCCTGCCAGAACGTGTCATCGATTGGTTCTCCCACAACGCCACGGTGTTGAACCTGGTGTGCGAAACAGTGGCCTCCTGGAAGGACGGAAGCCTCCCCGCCAACGATGCACTGCAGCCACTCATGGAAGCCCTTCAACCTCTTCGAGAACTCCCAGAGGCCATGGCTTTGGTCGGTGAATCCAATCAAGCGGGGATTATTGCCAGCATCCGTGATGAATTGTGGACCTTCGTAAAAACCTTGGAGCAAGAGGTCAATCTTGAGGTTGAATCGGCTATGAACGATGCTAAAATGGCCTTGTCCGGAGCTGAACTGCTCGAAGCCCTTGCGGACGGAGCGGCCTTTCAACGAAAACTCAGGGACGCTACGGGTGATGTGATTGCTGAAGCCATGCAAAAAGCGAGGGAACGTTTGGCCGCATTCATTGAACCTGCAAAGGTCAAGTGCCCGTACGACATTTTCACCTCATCGTGGCCCGCAAAACTCGACCGACAAGCGATCGATGGTGTTGATGCGGCTCTTGAAAGCAACCTCAACACCGCCACCACGGACCACTTGGTCCAAGCCGCTCATCAACTCGGTCCGCTCAAACTCCTCTGTGAGGCTGCGGTTCAACAGATGATCGAACTCGACCAGTGGTGTGCCATCGCTCGTTGGTCGGTCCACGATGGATGTGTGTTGCCACAGTTTGGCGAGCACGGTATCGCTCTGGTTGAGGGCCGACACGTGTTGCTTGGTGTGACACCAGACCCTGTGACCTACGGATTGGGGCATGTCGCCTCAGAAGGCGATCGTCAATCGCTCGCTTTGCTGACCGGTGCCAACTCGGGTGGAAAAACCACCTTGCTGGAATGTCTTGCCCATGCTTGCATTCTGGCTCACATGGGGTTGCCAGTTCCAGCCCAATCGGCAAAAGTGGGGCGAGTTGATGCGTTGCACATATTGGCCAAGGCGGGCGGTACACAGAGCGCTGGGGCGTTGGAGCAAACACTGGTCGAACTGGCTGATGTGGTCAGCGATCCTGCTCCAAAACTGATTCTCGCCGATGAATTGGAAGCCATCACGGAACCAGGAGCGGGAGCTCGTATCATCGCAGGGATGCTTCTGGCTGCTGAATCTCAAGCACAAACAACCATGATGCTTGTGACGCATTTGGCCCCTTCCATCATTGAAGCTTCAGGGCGGGACGACCTTCGCGTTGACGGCATTGAAGCACGAGGATTGGGTGAGGACCTTGAACTCGTGGTGGACCGAACTCCTCGGAGGAATCATCTGGCACGATCCACGCCAGAGCTCATCGTTCGCCGACTGGTGGAGAAAAGCACCGGCCAAGCAAAAGACCTGTTCAAGGACATTTTAGGGCGTTTTGAGACGTGAATGTCAACGGCCTTGGCACCGTTTGGAAACGGCAACAACATCGTACGTGATGCAGGTCGACGGCTCACTCAGGCAGGTCCAATTCGACGCCAAACAACGGGTCAGGGTCGGTTGAGTCGTGGTAGGCCACCACCACGCCGCCATCGTTGAGGATGGCGAGCGAAGCGAAGTCAAAGCGGATGTCGTTGCCTGCACCGGACGTGGAATCCAAGTCACCTTGCCCAATGTAGGTCAAGGTGTCCGGTGTCATGTCCTCGGAATAGCCACGGACGTGGTACACGGTATCGACATCGGGTCCATCGGTGGACTGGTACCGCACGTTGAGCACGAACAAGTCCAGTTCGCCGTTGGCCTGAAATTCCCATTCTTCAATTTGCGTCGCTTCCTCTCCAAGTGCGTAGGTTTGGTTCATCCATGTTGCCCCGCCATCCATGGAGAGGTAGTGGGTTAGGCTCGTGCCGCTGTTGCTGACGCAGTGGAGGGCACCCGCTCGATCGATTTGGCAGTACTCTGATGGAAAGACCACCTCCAACTCGTTCCATGACAACGTGGTGTCCATGAACGCAGCGTTCCCGTTGTCGTAATACGAAGGGAACAACAGCCCACCGCTCGGGATGGAGAAGGCTCTCATTTCTTTGTGAGGTTTGTTGACGTCCCAATACGCTGGCAAACCTGCTTCGGTGAAATCCAAATCCAACTCAACAACGGGATCGCCTCCGGAACGGTCGGGGAACTGGAAGGGGTAGTAATTGAGGCCGTCAACGCTGATTTGCCCGCCAGCGTTTTGGGTTTGATGCCAGAAGTTGGAGACCACAATGCTCGCCCATTCTCCACTTCCAAGGGTTGAGTCGATGGGGCCGATGACTTCCACCTGCCACGACCGGTCGTAGAACGGTTCAGTGAGCCGATTGTAGCACCATTTCCATTCCTCTTCGGACTCGTCGTACAGAATGGCATAAAATTTGTCCAGTTTCAAATCACCACCGACGTAGGGGTACCAGGACATGGAGATGATGTCGCCGTTGGTGGCTTGGACAATGCTGCCCTCTCCCAATCCTTCTTGACCGGGATTGGTGGGGATGAACGTCCTGCACTGTGCGTCGGGCAAAGCTGGCGGAATGAACGTGTCCCACTCATGCCCTCTGTCGGTGGAGAACACCGGATACTCCCCGCCAATGTTGAGGATTTGTCCATCGATGTCAGTGGCGAGGTAATGCTCGCAGCAGTTTCCGCCGTATGTTGCATCGAACACTGCCCAAGTGGTGTTGGTTGTCTGATTGGTGTTCAAATCAAGGGTCACAAACATCCGCTCATCGGTGTGGGCTTGTGGGTCAACCCGTTGGTACGATTCAAAGATCGATGCCGTGTCCTCTTCTCCGACCACGGATTCACCGTCGCCAAAGCACCCCGCTGTTACCATGGAGAGCATCACCAAGACGGCAATCAATGCTCGCTGCATGGCAAGGCGTCGTTGCGGCATAATTTGAAGCCGTCGCTCATGGCTCTGTGAGTTCAGGAGCGCTGATTTCTGCCAGTTTCAAAAGACCGTGAAGGGTGTGAGAGCCCATCCATGTCAGCGCTTCTCCATCGATGCAACGCACCCAAGGGCGTCGCCCGCCTGCTTCAACCACTCGATCGGCAAGCGCTTCGCCTTCCTTCAATGAAAAGTCGTAGGGCTCACTCGACATCAGCAGACCTTCAACACGATGGTCGAGAAGGTCACGCTCCGTAACCGTCGGATAGCCCGTTCCATCGGGTTTGATCACCGGTACGGTCCAACCGAGTGTGGACAGCATCCCACCAGCATAGGTTTGTCCATTGGCCACCATCAACGGGTCGTTCCAAATGAACGGCAACACCACGCCTGAACGAGATTGTTTGAGGTTGCGGAGAGCCGTCTCGAGTTCTTCAGCCAGCGCCACTCCCTTCCCTTCCCGATTGACGGCTTTTCCAAGGTCCCGAAGCATTTCAGAAACATCGTCTGGATGCCGGACATGGCAAACGAAGACATCATACCCTTGCGCAAGGCACCAGTCGTGCACCTCCTTCGGGTTTTCATCCTTGTCCATGACCACGAGGTTGGGTTGAGCCGCTTGAATCTTGGACAACGTGGGTGTTTTCGTCCCGCCAACCACGGGAACGTCTCCAACGGCATCTTCCGGATGGATGCACCATGGTGTGCGCCCGACGATTTCGGTTGCGTCCAAGCCCAAGTCAAACAAGGTGAGGGTCAAGGAGGGGACCAACGAGACCACTCGCATGCTGGGCCCTCATTCAACGGTGAAGGCGACGCGTGTTCCGTCCACCTCAAAGCGCTCGGCATGTTCTGGTCCGTCAGCATCCAGATGGAATTCTATGGCAGTGGCTCGGGTTTCATGAGCGATCCACGACCGGTCGGCCTCGCCGATTTCCGGTGCTTCTTTCAACCAAATCTCGAGAGAGACGGTGGCCTCCATCTCAAGATTGAGGTCTTTGCGCTTGGCCTGAATGCGCCGAGTGATGTCCCTTGCCATGCCCTTTGATTGAAGCGCTGGTGAGTCGTTCATGTCGAGAACCAGTGTGACGTGGACGGTTTCTCCATCCAATTCAACCTCCACGGTTTGAGCAGCGAACCCTTCACGCTCCACCCTCTTCACATCAACATCGGACCGTTCCACAAGAACACCCAACACTTCGGCCCCTCCGTTCTCAATGTCCTTCAGCAAGGCATTTGGGTGTTCGGATTCACGAATGGCTTTGGCCACGTTGTTCACTTCTGCTCTGGCTTTGGGCGCAAGAGCCCGGAAATTAGGGGCGAGTTCAATCCGCTGGAATCGGTCAAGGTCGTCTTCGACTCGGATGGCCTCGACGTTCAATTCATCACAGAGGAGGTCATGATACGGTGTCAAATCTGGGCCTGCAACCAACCAACCTTGGGCACAAGGGAGCCGTTGACGGCGTCCAGCTTCAACCCGAACACGTCGGCCCGCTTCGGCCAGTTCACGAACGAGCGTCATGACACCTTCGAGGTGCACATCCTGGGGTGGTAGCGTTGCAGTCGCCGCAGCCGCCACCTCGTCCCACGCATCCGCAGTGGCTCCTTCGAGGCTTCCAGGAGTTCCCAATGGCCAATCCGCATTGTGGACCGATTCTCCGGTCAGCGCCCGGTGGACGGTGTCGACCATGAAGGGTGCAATTGGGGCAACCAAACGGCACACCAAGGTGAGCACGTCGTGAAGCGTGTGCTGACAGGCCAACTTGTCGTCGCTGTCGGCTTCGTCCCACAACCTGCGTCGGCTCCTTCGGACATACCAGTTGGACACATCGTTGACCACGAATTCTTCGAGGTCACGGCAGGCTTTGTGATAATTCCAATTCACAAATTCTTGGTGGTAGTCCTGAGCGACGGTGTGAAGTTTGGAGAGAATCCATCGATCAAGGGCTGGGCGATGTTCAATCGGCGAGTCGGTCTCTTCTGGGTCGAAACCGTCCAGCGCTGCATAATCCACGTGGAATTTGTAGACGTTCCAGAAGGTGAGGAACATCTTGGCGTAGGTTTCCCTCACACCGTTTGAGTCAAATTTCAACGGGTTCCACGGCGCCCCTGCGGTGACCATGTACCAGCGTGTAGCATCGGCCCCTTCACGGTTGAAATGGTCCCACGGGTCAACGATGTTTCCTCGAGATTTGGACATCTTCTTCCCTTCAGCGTCAAGGATCAATCCCAGCGAGAGGCATCGTTTGTAAGCCATGCTGTCAAAGACGGTTGCGGAAACTGCCAGCAAGGTGTAGAACCAACCACGGGTTTGGTCGACGCCTTCGCAAATGTAGTCCACTGGGAAAGAGGCGTTGAACCGCTCGCCCCCATCGAACGGATGGTGCCATTGGGCGAAGGGTGCGCACCCAGAATCAAACCAGCAATCCATCACAAACGGCTCACGATGCATGATTTCACCCGTGTCTGAAATCAAGGTGAACCCGTCCACAACGGGTCGGTGAAGGTCCACATCGTCCGGGCATTCAGGGTTTTCAATGCCTGCTGCGACGGCTTTCGCCACCTCGTCTTGGAGTTCCTGAATGGAACCGACGCACTTCATTTCTCCAGTGGTGCTTCGCCAAACCGGCAAGGGTGTGCCCCAGTATCGCTCTCTTGAAATGGCCCAATCCTTGACGTTTCGTAGCCATTCTCCAAAGCGTCCTTCGCCCACCCAGTCTGGTGCCCACTCCACGTTGTCGTTGAATTGCAAAAGCTTCTCTTTCACGGCCGTCATCCGCACAAACCAGGAATCCATGGCATAGTAGAGCAACGGGTGGTCCGTACGCCAGCAGTGAGGGTAGTCGTGGAGGTAGTCTTTTTCTCGGTACAGCAAGCCCGATTCAGGGCCTGTTCCGCTGGTGCCTTTTGTTGAGCTCAAGAGGGCAATGATGGTCTCATCGCACGATTTAACATAACGACCGTCGAGTTCAGGATGCGTACCGGCTACAAACTCGCCTTCCATGTTCACGGTGTGCTGGGCCGGCAATCCGGCGGCCATTCCGAGGTTGTAATCGTCTTCTCCGTACATCACGGCGGTGTGAACAACACCCGTTCCATCGGTGGTGGTGACCCAATCGGCTTCCAGAACCGTCCATGCGGAATCCGAATCGCCTGCATCGATGGCTTCGGGGAAGAGCGGTTCGTATCCTTTTCCTACAAGGCTTGAGCCTGGGAATTCCTCCATGATGTCTACATGGTGGCGCAGAACATCCTTCATGAGGTCCTTGGCAAGGATCAACTCCTCCCCTACATCTGCTCCTCCAGCGCCCTGCCAGTTCTCACCGGCGGCTTCCCGCACTTTGCACCGCACATAGGTGACCTCTGGACCAACGGCCAAGCCAACGTTGCCCGGTAGGGTCCACGGGGTGGTGGTCCATGCGAGGATGGAAGCGCTGTCACCAACAAGTTTGAACTTGACGTAAACGGATGGTTCTTTCACTTCCTTGTACCCGAGGGCCACTTCATGGCTTGAGTACGAGGTGCCGGTTTGAGGGCAATAGGGGAGGACTTTGTGACCGCGATACAACAGCCCTTTGTCGAACATTTGCTTGAGAGCCCACCATGACGATTCGATGTAGTCGTTGTGAAGGGTAACGTATGGATTGTCAAGGTCCACCCAGTACGCCATTCGCTCCGTCATTTCACGCCAAGCGGCCTCGTAGGTCCACACGGACTCCCGGCACGCTTGGTTGAACTTCTCCATGCCAAATTCTTCGATGGATTCGTTGGAAAGAAGATCCAATCGCTTCTGCACCTCGATTTCGACGGGGAGGCCGTGCGTGTCCCAACCACCCTTTCGTTCAACCTTGAACCCCTCCATCGTCTTCCATCTGCAGACCAAATCCTTGTAGGTTCGGGCGACAACGTGATGAATGCCGGGTTTTCCGTTGGCCGTTGGCGGGCCTTCAAGAAAAATAAACGGGGCGCCGTGTTCACGCCGCTGGATGGATGTGCGGAACGCATCTTCCGATTTCCACGCTTCAAGGAGAGCCGTCTCCAAGGCAACGGCATCCAATTCACCGGCGGGAGAAAGGCGAGGCATGATTCCCGGACCTTCGTGCGGGTTTTCAACCTCACTCGGCGTCAGCCATCAAACGGAAGCATAAATCGGGTCGATTTGAGTCTTCCAAACGGCAACCTTGGTGTGCAAATCCTTCAAGTCCTTGGAAGCCCACGTCATGCCATGAGGGGTGAGCAAAGCCGAAGCCTTGCCCTCTGGCTCGTGCTGCTCATGGTCAGCAGCACGTGGATGGCCTCGGTGTCCCATCCGGCACCCATGCCCTCAATGGGAGATGAGCCACAACCGTCGCACGTCGGACAAGGAGACATCAGCAACATCACGCTCTCCTCAGCACCGAACACCCAAATCCGTCTTGACCTCCCCGCCGACCAACCGGTCTACGATGCCGAACTCCGGGTCACGCCAAAGGTCTTGCCGGCTCAATCGGGATTTCTTTGGGACGACGCTGCAGATTGGACACACAGTAACGCCGTTCTCAACGGCACCGTCGTGAACGATGGGGGATTGACAGGAACCACGGAAGGTCAATTGTGGGATTTCAACTCCGGCAGCCAAGGCTGGACGTTTTCCAACAGTTTCAGCAGTCGTGTAAGCACGCCAGTGTGTGGCATGAACGGAACATCAGGAGGGTCCATTCGCACCTACGCCGGCTCCACCTACGCCACATCTCCGATCGTGAACCTGGCCGGAGGTCAAAACACCCCTTTCCACGCTTGGATTAACCAAGGAAGTTTCAGTTGTGGCGAGGAACCCGATTCAGGGGAAGATTTGCAATTTCAATACCGCACGTCTGCGGGTGGGTGGGTGACGTTCAAAACCTACTTCGGTTCGTCCTCGGGCGGTACGGTCGCTCAATACCAAACCACGTTGCCAAACGCTGCCCTTCACGCCAACGCTCAGTTCCGTATTCACCAAACCAGTGGCAGCTCCACCTGCTGTGATTACTGGTTCATTGATGATGTCCACATTGCCACGCCTCCAGATTCTAATTGGACCAGCCCGTCAATGGGTCACGCACCGGGTGTCAGTTTTCCACTGGCCGACGACACGTACATGCCGCTGACCATTGACGCCACCATTCCTTCAGGAGCATGGCTCAACTGGTCCGTTCTGGATGCTCAGGGCGGACCCATACCCGGGATGAGTGGGAGCAACACGCTGCATGTCCCCCTTCACCTGCTCGATCATTCAGTTCACGATGAAATCCGACTGTTCCTTGAATTCCGAGGTGGCGACGACGGGATGGCCAAGGTGCATTCCATCGGAGGTGATGGGACAACCCTTGAATCGTTCAATGAAGACCCGTCGTCACGGGGCTGGTCATTGAATGGGTCGTACCATCGGGGAATGTTTGAGCCACTCCCGGACACCACGGGTTGCGGCATTGACCCATCTCTTGCCGACGTCGAAGCCTACGCTGACCATCCCGTTTACAACCTCACTCAAACCTTCACCGCATCGGTGGTGCTCAAGTGCAATCCACAAGGCATTCCACTGCGATGGTCGTGGAACATCACCGATGAGACCGGCTCAACGGTCGATTCGGGCGCCCAGTCGCTCAACGTTGTGGAATTTTCATCTGCCTACGCTCTGCGCTCGATGTCATCCAACCTTTTGGATCAACAGGAACCCTCCAACTACACCCTTCATGTTGTGTACGAAGTGTTTGACTCCGCCCTTGGCTCTCTCGCTCCTGCCGCGTGGTCGAATTCCACCTTCGCCACAGCAAGGGTGATCGACTCTGTTTCGAACACTCAACCGCTGCAAACCGTCAACCCTCGAGATGCTGAACACCGCACGGCTGCCTGCTCGGTTCATGCCCATGTCGATGCCATTGTTGTCGAGCCTGGCCAAGATTTCTCGGGTAAAGTGGCCACGTTTTGCCCTGTTTTGAACGAATCCATGCAAGTCGACTGGGAAGTGCTCAACACCAGCAGCAACACCGTGATCGATTCGGGTTCGCTGGTTTGGACCAACCAGGCCTACAACCGCACTCAAGCCATCACCTCAACGGCGTTGTCCACTCAACCTGAGGGTACATATTCCATCCGTGCAGATTTTTCTTGGTACAACGGGCTGACCGCACAGTGGTCCACACTGGGCGATGATGCAGCTGGCTTTTCGGTGACAAACATGACCACCGCTGTGGTGAATTCCACGTCGTGTGCGGTGCATGCACAGGCGAACGAATCTGTTCTTGGATTGAATTCGGCCTTTACAGGGCGAATTGAATCGGTTTGTGCGCTTACGAACACCACCCTAAGAGCCGATTACAACCTTCGCACCATCGGCTCGAACAGCGACATCAGCAACGGTTCAACCAACTGGTCGAACACCGACTTGCTCCAAACCATCAATTGGAGCGTGGCGGCCATGACCAACCAAGGACCTGGATTGTACTCATTGGGTGTGGAATTGTTTAGCCTCAACACCAGCACCATGAATTGGACCTTGATCGACGCCGACTCAAACACCTTTACAATAGCAAATTTCACGATGGTCGACCTTGCTCCAACATACTGCACCGTTGAAGCCCTGCCGGATGTGCCGATGGTTGATGTGGGGGATGCCTTTCTTGGCAGGTTGAACACAGCCTGCTCTCCGACACGGGACAACCTCTCCATGAGTTGGACACTTCGGGACCTCGATGGCAACAGCACCGTTGAATCGGGAACAATCGGTTGGACCAACACACAATTCTTGGAGGTCCACAACCTGACGTCCACCGGACTGGCTACCGAGCCTGCGGGCAACTATTCTCTCGAGGCAACGCTGTCATGGTTCAATTCCACCACCAACTCCTGGGCCGTTCTTGACACCGATGTGCGTTCCTTCCTCCTCGTGGATTATTCCACCGCCACCTCTCCGTGCTCGGTTCACGCTCAGCCGCTTCGCTCAGTGTTGGCGGTTGGAAATGGATTTGAGGGACATCTCTACGCAACCTGCCCGCAATCAAACGTGACGATGTGGGTGACATGGACACTTGAAGACGCCCAGTCCCAACAGGTGCTCGATTCGGGAACCGCCGAGTGGACCACCACCTCGTTCCTTGACAGCATCAACGTCACCTCTTCAGTCCTGAACAACCGAGGGGCTGGAAATCTTGCGTTTACCGCTGATCTTTCGTGGTACAACACCACACCAACACCGGTGTGGAATTGGGCTGGTATTGGAACGCCCCCACTGAGTCAACCCGTTGACTGCGGATTGGACCATGAATTGACCGATGTGTCGGTGTTCGCACACCAAGACCACTACACTCGGCAGGAACAAGCCAACCTTGTGGTCATGGCGTCCTGTCTGCCCAGCAACACCGATGTCAGAACAAGTTGGTCGATTGTTGACGCCTTCAACACAACCCTTCACAGTGGACAAAACACGTGGAGTCAAAGCAGCACGTTGGGGCTTCTCGAGGTGAACGCCTTGCCGCTCATCACTGCAACGCCGACCCGGCATTCGGTGACGGTGGACCTTGAAATCTGGAACACATCGTCTTCCCAATGGGACTGGTATGACATGTCCAGTGTTCAAATCAGTGTTGAACCCGAACAGGTTGTCCTTGGTGGAGCCTCGGACTCGGCAACATCCCCATGGTTCTTGGCAGGTTCGGCTGTCTACGACATGAGGGTGCAGGGGACGAGCACGCACGCTCAGATTCAAGCACGTCAACACCCCGCCCAACCTTGGGCCAACATCACCTTGCCTTACGACCCTGTCGTGACCCAGGAATCGGTGGGTGTTCAGCTTCGAATTCAGGCCCTCCCACCCGCAGATGGTAACATGGCGAACTTCACCACCTGGTCTCTTGAGGAGGTTGAAATTGGGCTTTATGGAGGTCAAATGCCCGCCCGACCGGGCTTGGACTTCAACCTCGATCAACGGTACGAATGGGGCCATGAAGACGTTCGCATCGGATCGTGGGGGTCACAAGATCGCTTCGTCAACGGCCTGGAACGGATGCCGCTAACCGTGTCGAGCGGTTCACCATCCACCGGCCGAGCCTGGGTGCCAGCAGACAACATCACTTCGCTCTCATTTGGATTCCACAGCGAAACCGGTTTCGTTCGAGATGTGGCTCTTTTTGTGCAAAACACGTTCATCACCAATCGAACGTTTGAAGCCAGTTCCACGGGAACGTTGGCTCTCACCCCCAATGAACTGCTGGAATTGCGGGCTGTTCTCGAGAACATCGGGCCGACTGTGGAGGTGCTTGGCACCAACTTTACTGAACTGCGCATTGAGGTGTCCGGACAAGGCACGGTCGTTCTGGCAGGCCTTCGGGCGTCCTATGTTGCCGGAACCAGCATCGTTGCTGATGGTGCGTCCCCCTTCGTGTTGGCTTTGAACCAAGCGAGGACGACAATTCCAGAGGTTGGTGGATACCAAGCCGTGCCGTTACCGTTCACTTCTGAAGGTCGAGGCGGGTTGACCGTGGAAGTCGTTCGCCTCCAAACCTCAAGCTCCTTGACCCTTACCTCAGGTGGTATGATCAACCCACCGACCGTCCTGACGCCGAGCGCCAACGAACAAACCGTGCGAACCGAGTACACGGTGTTGGGCACCACGGTCACGCATCATCGATTGGATGTGTTCAGTTCTGAACACCATGCCGTGTTCATGTTCCCTGCGAACGGGGGCTCACCAGTGGCACAAGGTGACCACCAACTGGTTGCCATCACCGGCTCCGCCATCGCTGAGACCTCCACCACGACAGGGGCGAACATCAGTTTCCGACTTCGCCCGTCTTGGGACGATGAAATGCGACTGACGGTGACCTCCCGTGCGGTGTTGGCCAACGGGGTAACAGGCATTCCATTCACCCACACATGGGGAACTTCACTCGTGCAGGGTTACGAAAACGATTTGCAACTCAAATCGATGTTGTTTTCCGATGAAGAAGGACCTTTCAGTCCAAGCCGGCAATACCTTCGTGGCGGTGAGGAAATGAACCTCTCCATTCGTGTCGGTTTCGAAGACGTGACGACCATGGACGCCTTTTTCGAGGGGGACGCTCAACTCGCCTTGTTCAGAGACGGGGTGGAATTGAGCAACACCACGGTGCTGGATGGTGTCCATTGGAACCTCACAACAGCCATTCCGTTTACTTACGGTGATGTGAATTGGGAAGTTCGCATGACGAGTTTCAACGGGTCCGATGTGGTCGAACCCTCGGAGTTGACACGCACGTTCACGGTGGATTCGGTTCGCCCCCGAGTCCTTGAATCGACCATGGCCCTGTACGATCATCGAACACCGAGCCCCACGCAGGTGGCACAAGTGACCATCATGGATCAGCCCGTTCTTCCCAACGCCATGGATGCCATGGTGTGGAAGGAATGGCAAGACGACGACAACCTCAACGGTTGGCCCGACCCCGGCGAATTCAACCCAATGGCCATGCTCGTTCCTTCTGACCAAACGCAATTGACAGGAGTCTACACCCTCATGCTTGACGACACCGGTGGAGAACTTGGCGACAAAGTATCTGTTTATCTTTCAGGAACCGACCCTTCCGGATACGCCATTCAGGATGGAGGCAGCGACCAACTGGAAGAGCAACTGTTCACCTACCAGCTTGCCATTGACGGAGCACCATCCTTGGCCAGCGATGCCTTCCGATGGTCGGATGGGCGTCACGCTTGGCTCCATCCAAGCGACCCTTACACGTTGAAATTGGCCATTGAAGAGCCAAACGGCGGCTCGGACCTCGCCACGGTTGAGGTGATGTTGGCCAACAACCAAGGCAGCGATTCCATGAGCATAGAATGGGACTTTTCTACGAAAGCTTGCACCACAGAATCCATGCACATCATCATCGAAGATTGCTTGATGCGTGGAGAAAACGGCCCTGCAGGACCGTTTGAACCCTCCATGGTTCTGGAGGTTGATTTTCAACTCGGGTGGAACACTCCCGACCTCGGGGAAAACCGCAGGGAGCCAGCCATTAGGGTTGTTGACCGTGCGGGACAAGAGGCGTTGAGGGCCTTCCCAGAACACCGATGGCGATTCTCTGCAGGATTGAGCATTCCCGACGAATCCGTGAACCTTTTCCTTTCGAGCGGTTCATTCCTCGGTGATGGTGCTCGAGTCACGCCCTCCACCTCGATGGAAATTTCAGGGGGCGTGGTGTTCAGTGAGACCATGACCGTCCCCAGCTTTGACTGCGATGTTGACGTCCTCTTGGCCGGTCGCACGTACACTGCATCCACCATTGATGGTGTTTGGTCCACGCCCGTCACCGCTCCGGCGACATCCGGTTCCTTCCCTCTCACCTGGTCCGTTGGGTGCCTCGAAGGTCAAGGGCAGGATTTGACGGATGCTGAATCATCCGTTCGATGGATCCTCGTGGACGGTACCGGCCCAGAGCCCGTGGAAATCCTCTCTCCTCGCTCACGAGCGATCTTGACGGGTGAATCGTACGAGGTTCGGCTTCTCATGAACGAACTCGGTGGTTTGGACATGCAATCGCTTGAATTGGTGTGGACAGTTGAAGATTTTACCACCGGCGATTCCATCCGGTCGGGTCGGGAACCTTTGGTCCTCATCGGTGAAGAAGTTGCTGGATTGCGATTGGAACTCACGGGTGAAATGAACCTCAGTTCCATCACCCGTGACATGTTGATTGAGAGAATGGTGGTCAATTTGCGTGTCGACGGCCGTGACCTCGCAGGCAACACGGTTCAGGGAGCAGGCGGAAGCGGGATCATCACCTGGGACATGGAATGGCTTCAACCAGAGTTTGCCGTATCGCCATCTGCACTGACCTACTCTCGCTTGTTGCTCGATTTGGGAGAATCCACTTCAGTGCAGGTGGAAGTTGAAAACGTTGGTTCGCTCGAAGGCAGCGTTGATTTGCTGTTTGAGGAGGTCACGGTGGACGGTATGCGTTCCGTCATCCAACGAACATCGGCTTCAGCACCAGCAGGCGGCGTCACCACGGTGAGCGTTGATTGGCAACCAGAGGGCATCGGTATGCGTTGGGTTGAGGCGACGTTGGCAACGGGTGGCACAGCAACTGGCCCAACGGTGGATGTTCGTTCCCCGGAAGAACCGAGTCTTTCAGAACAAGTCTTTGGAGATGTCAATCCCGTTTTGGGCAGTTTCGTGACCCTCCTTTTCGTGTCAGTTCTCGGCGTCCTTCTCGTTTACATGCGACGCATGACCATCAATCAAGGTGCGAAAGTCGACATGGACTGGGACGAATATTCTTCAGATCTTGAAGACGAAGAAGACAGAGCGGATGACGAAGTGGAGGCCGCAACATCCAGCGCATCGCATGCGGCATCAGGAACAGGAGCCGATTCTGGCACAGCCTCATCTACAAACACGTCAGACAGAGACGACACGGCCTCCACGGATTGGGTGAAAGGCAGCGACGGTTATTGGTGGTACCACGACAAGGCTTCGGGTGAATGGTGGTACAAAGACGCCAACGGAGACATTGTAAAGCACCCATGATTCGTTACCATGAGGTGGTCTGTCTTGGGTGTGGTTTCGCTTCTGCAAATGGACCCCAAAGTCGGGGATCTCTCTGGAAACTCCCTTCGCATTCAGGGCTTGCTTGAACAGGCACGAAGGGCAGGTGGCCAGGTTGCGGTCAGCACGGAGTTGGCCATTTGCGGCTATCCTCCACGAGACTTGTTGCTTGAATCAGATTTTGTAACATCTGCAATGGACGCGGCCTTGACCTTGCCCACCTCCCTTCCTGCCCTCATCGGTACTCCGCTCCCACCAGACGAACTGCGGCAACGTCCGGCCAACGGGGTGGTGCGTGTGGGGTCGTCTTCTGGAACCATCACCGGTCACGCAGAAGGGCACGTGGTGGGAAAGAAACAGTTGCTGCCAACCTACGATGTGTTTGACGAAGCTCGCTACTTTGAACCCTCGAACCGTACGGGTTTGGCACGTTCATGCGGCGGACTCACGTTGGGTGTTACGATTTGTGAGGATGCGTGGCAGTCGGCAGGGAAAACCCCTTCTTCTTACCAGCAAGACCCGATTGAACACATCGCTGAATGGGGTCGCCAAGGTGTTGAAATTCATGCGACCGTCAACCTCTCAGCTTCACCGTTTCACACCCAGAAATTTCAAACCCGTCTGGAGGTGGCCCGCCATGTTGCTGCAGTACTGCAACATCCCTTCCTGCTCGCCAATCAAGTGGGCGGTAACGACGACCTGCTGTTCGACGGCCGAAGCCTCGCCGTATGGCCTTCTGGGCGAGCAGTGGTCGCTCCTGCATGGCAAGAGGGCGTGTTGATGGTCGACCTTGACACGCCCGAAAATTGCCAATGGGTGGCCTCCACTCAACCGAACGCCCTGTGCAAGGGTGAAGGGACCCTCATTCATCTCGAGCCCAGCGAGGACGGTTCTCAATTGGACGGATCAACGGACGATTTGGCGTATGCTGTCATCACTGGTTTGAGCGATTACTGCCGCAAATCAGGCATCAACGGAATCGTTTTGGGCCTCTCTGGAGGCATTGACTCAGCGGTTGCTGCTTGTGTCGCTGTCCATGCCGTGGGTGCAGAAAACGTCTCTGGGTTGGCCATGCCTTCTCGGTTCTCATCCCAGCATTCGATCGATGACGCCGCTCACACTGCGCACGCACTCGGGCTCTCTTACGCCGTTCATCCCATCGGTGGCATGCACGATGCCGTTGAACACGAACTCGCGTCCGTGCTCGCCAACGGTCACGCCGTCGCAGGAGAAAACGTCCAAGCCCGGCTTCGCGGACTGACGGTCATGGCTTACTCCAACGCCCTCGGTCGAATGGCCGTGACCACGGGGAACAAATCCGAAATCGCTCAGGGTTACTGCACGCTCTACGGTGACATGGCTGGTGGTTATGCACCACTTGCAGATGTCTACAAAATGGAAGTCTATGCACTGGCTGAATGGTTCAACGCTCGAGCCAGCGCCCGTGGAGCCACGCCTCCCGTCAACGAATCAACGTTGACCAAACCACCCTCTGCCGAACTGGCACCGGATCAACAAGACGACGACACGTTGCCTCCATACGACGTGTTGGACAACATGTTGCGAGCCCACATTGAGGACGGGCATGATGCACACGGCATGATGGCCCTTGGATTCGACGAAGCCGCCGTTCTGGACGTCTTGCAACGCCTTGAAAGAAACGAACACAAGCGGTGGCAAATGCCCCCAGGCCCTCGGGTCTCTTCCCGTGCCTTCGGACAAGGTTGGCGACGACCGTTGGCCTCTCACCATCAGTGGCGAACCCAAGAAGAGCATCGGTGAACTCAAAAACTGTGCCTCAAAGCCCACTTCGTGGCACCTCATGTGGTGAACATTGCGGGATACAGGTTTGCTGACCTGCCGGACCGTGACGACCTGGTTCCAGTGCTGCAAAGCGTCTGTGACGATGCGGGTCTGAAGGGAACCGTGTTGGTCGCACCTGAAGGCCTCAATTTTTTCTTGGCCGGTCCTCAAAACGGGTTGGATATCTTCATGGCTCATCTTGAATTGGATCAGCGTTTTCAAAGCATTCCGCTCAAAATGTCCTACACGGATTACCAACCTTTCAACCGAATGAACGTTCGTCGAAAGAAGGAAATCATCTCCGTTGGGCTCAGTCACATTCGCCCTCATGAATTCACCGGAGAAGACATCACACCAACGGCATTGAAGCAGAAATTGGACGCGGGGCAACCGATTCATGTTCTTGACACGCGCAACGATTACGAATTGAGGATTGGAACGTTCAAGAACGCCATCGACTTGGAGATTTCATCCTTCAGAGATTTTCCAAAAGCCATCACTTCCTTGCCAGAGAGCATGAAAAACGAAGAGATTGTGATGTTTTGCACGGGGGGGATTCGTTGCGAAAAGGCCAGTGCAATCATGCTTGAAGGGGGGTTCACGAACGTCAAGCAACTCAAAGGAGGTGTGCTCGGTTACTTCGAAGAAGTCGGTGGTGACCATTGGGAGGGTGACTGTTTCGTGTTTGATCAACGTGTGGCGGTCAACGCAAACCTTCAGGAAACCGACGTTGAGGTCTGTTTTGCCTGCCGCCAACCGCTCTCGGTGGAAGAACAACGCTCAGTGCACTACGTGATTGGACAATCCTGCCCATACTGCCACGGCTCGTGAGCGAAGCCTCACCGGTTGAAGACGATCCAATCGTCGCTCAACTCTCCGTGACTCCATCGATGCCATTCATGGCCCGTTTCACCATCGTGAGCGACGAAAAACAACTGCGTATCCGACACGAGTAAATCGCCGTATTGACCGGCTTGACTGTCGTTTCCTGTTCCCGGCCAAGGGTTGTAGACGAGATTCATCGTCGTTCCAGACGATGACCAGAGCGAGGTTCCAACCGATGAACCCTCATGGTTGCCGTTGGTGAGCGCCAGCCAACCTTCGCCAACGGACTGAACAGCGACGACACTTGAGGAAAGCATGCCCGGCGTGGCATCGAGAACCACGCGTGTCCCCATGGTGGTGGCGTCCGTGATGCACACTTCCATGCCGTGTTCGGGTGTGGTGCAATCAAACACGACGCTGTTTCCGCTGACGGTGGCACCTGCGTTGAGTCCCGGGGCCAGCATGGTGGTGGAGAGTTGAACAGAAATCCCGCTTGGAAGATGCGTGGTCCATAACCGAGGTTGGTTGGGTTGAGTTTGTGCGTCAAAAACCAAGTTTTCACCGATGAGGTTGAGTCCCATTCGCTCACCCATCGCCGTGTCACCCGCAGAAGGGGCAATGGACGTCAGCCAGGAATGGGTGCCGTTGTCCATGAGCTGAACGATTTGCTTGGCAGGACCTCGTTGAGCCACAACGTACACGTCGCTCTGAAGAGAAATGCCGTGATTGAGCAACGCATCACCCGCTGGATTAACGTCCCAAGAGGTGACGCTTCCATCCGTCGTCAACCGGTGAGGCTCCACATCGCCTTGAGGGTCCACGGCGGTGAACCACAAGTGTTCAGAATCGCTGTGCGTCCACCCGCTTCCCCATTGAGTGTGTCCGTCCGAGAAGGCTTCGATGTGGATTTGTTGGGTTTCGTTCCACCAAGGGGCATGCGGTAGCGTGTACAGTTGCGTTCCGTTGGTCCAAAGCATCGATCCGTTGCTGCCGTGGAACACCAGTCCATCGGCCCACTTAAGCGGAGCTTGCCATTCGACAACGCCCAAACTGACGCTGCTGTTCACGCTACCATCGCTGACCCAGAGCTGTCGGCCGTTCACCCCGTCGTCGGCGTCAAAGAAGACCCGGTCGTGGTCGCCTGCTGCCAACGAATGGAATCCAATCTCGCGTCCGGGTTGGCTGCCGCTGCTGGCATGAAGGTCTTCGAGAAGCACGGTCTGATTGGTGGCTGGGTTGTGCAGAAAGGCTTCGCATCCGTGGTCGGCGTGACTCGCAGCGACCAGCAACCGTTCCGTGACGGGCAACCACGCTGAGGCATCGCATCCAGTTGTAATCGAATCAGTAATTCCAGTTGCCAAATCCGAAATCCGCCCGTAGAGAAGTGGACTGAAGCACACGTTGAGTGATTCTCGCACTTCGCTTGGTTGCAAG
>QXXW01000075.1:0-9301 GCA_009887255.1 Candidatus Poseidoniales archaeon
ATTCAACGGGACGTTACCGGTGTTTTGAACCTCAAACACACCGTATGAATACGATTCTGAAACATTCACACCGACGGTTTCGTCTTCAGGGCCGTCGAGTCGAATGTCGAGTTCCTCACGCACCACCAAACGTGTGGTGTTTTGTACAAAATTCTGAACGCTGCGTTCGGTTCTGATCGTGTAAACGTTGAAATCGTCTTCTTCTGCAGTGATGGGAACCGCAAAGAGCAACTCAACACGAGTGGTCTCGCCTGGCTGCAGGGTGAATCTCACCCGTCGGTTGTCCTCTTCGCCCCCATAGAACACTCTCATGGCCCATTGTGGATTGTCCGGAAGAGCTGAGACTTCGAGGTCGACCGCAATGTTGCCCGTGTTCTCGACCGAGACGTTGAGATAATACCGCTGCCCAGAATCAACGGATATATCATCCGCGAGTTGACTGGGACCGAGCGGACCGTCATCGTCGTAGACATCGACGGTAAAGGACTCCTGAGGCAATACGACAATGGATACGGTTTCTGTGAAGTTCATCAAAGGATCGGTGGCCGAAGTAACGTAACATGTGACGCTGTCAACATCCCCTGCTGCGGGCATCCCATTGGCCACAAGGGGGACAATGATTCGTATTGACATGGGGAGAAATTCGAGAATGTTCAATGGTTCGAAGTCAAGCCGTGACGAATTTGATTCACCGAGCATCAATTGCCAGCGGTTTTGAGATTCGCATTCAACACTGTATTGGGCTGGAGCATTCCCGGTGTTGCGAACCGAGATGGAGAAAAAGCTGGAGCTGCCCGGTTGCGCCTCCAGTCCAGATGTCCCTGCCGCCACCACTTGTACTTGGTCAACCTGGGGGACAATCAACATGATTCGCTGTGTGTGGGCAACGGACGGTTGGAATTTGTAACGAGCAGTGATTTCAACGACGTAGGTACCCGCACGAACGAAGCGTGGGTTCTCGGGAGAGGTGGTGAAATCAGCGTCCAAATCTTCCAGTCTCAAGTCCAAGGTTTTGTTCGCTTCATCGGTACCTTGGGGGGTCAAGAGGAATTCCGTTGTTTCATTGAATGTCCGCGACCATGCATCTTCGCTTGGGAGGAAGAAATTTGGTCTCCCCTGCGCAGGGACCTGAACCGTGGTCGATGAGATGGTGACCGATTGGTTGCCAGTACCTTCGTGCAACACAGACAACGGAATGTCAAAACCCGATTCGTTCGCAACGTCAAGCGTGAAAATCGCGTTGTCTTCTCTCTCTTCGGCTGTTTGCGGCACGGTCCCGTCTGCATTGTTGACCACGACGCGAACGCCGAGAGCTCTGACGATGATGTCTTGTTCCCAAATGTTGTTGTTGACACCGTTTGTAGCGTCGTTGAGTTCTGTCACGCCGTTTGTGGTGTCAACGGACAGCCGCAAGCGGTGCAACCCTGTGGTGGTGAATTGATGGAAAATGGTAAACGAATCCAACGACCCAGAAGTCAAGCCGTTTCGAGTGGAAGTGGTGAGGGTTTCGTTGGTGGTCAGGTCTTCCACAAGAATGTCAAAACCCGGTGTGGTGCTTGTTCCTTGATTCACCCAAGCCAGTCGAATGGAAATCAAGTCGTTGAGCAGGGGTTCAACCGAAGACAAGACAATGCTTTCGTTGAACACCGCCAAATCTGACTGAGGTGTGGGGGAAGCAACGGCCGTCACCACCAAGCCAAAGCGCTGTGATGAACCTTCATTGTGGTCGATTTGGACCGTCCAGTCTCCCGACAAATCGGGCAACGTCCCTGCATCGATGCGAATACGTTCAACGTTGTTGACGGTGTCGGCCGCCCCTCCGGTGACAGAAAAGCCGTTTGAGAACACGTTGCCGTGCCATTCGTCACCACCGGGACTGATGAGGGTCACGTCAAGATCGTTCACCAATCGTGGGGTGTTTTGAGGGCCGTTTGCACTGCCCGCAACGTCAGACCATGCGAGGGTGATGTCCACTCCATGGGAAGGGTTGAGATCGAAAGAATACAAGAGTGAATAGCCGGGATTGAGTGTGGTGGCGTCGCCCAAAAACGTGTTGAGCGCTTGTGCCCCGCTCATGGGCATCACGGTCCGTTCAAGGTCAACTTGACCCCACCCCTCCATGGCGTTGGGGATGTTGGGCGTTCCCAAATCTTGAGCCCCGTTGATGACAGCGGCTTTGACCAGAGCACTGCTTGGGGCGTTGACACCTACTTGTTCGCGAATGAATTCTCTGGTCAATGCAGTGATACCGGAGGCGACAGCCGTGGCTTGAGATGTACCAGAGAGCGACATGTAGTAGGCGTTGCCGCTGCTGTGGGAGCCGGAAAGACAATCTGGGCCGGCCGGGAACCGGGCTTCCTCAGCGAGTCCTGAACAAATCCCAACACCCGGGGCAACGACATCCGGTTTGATCCGACCGTCCAAGGCCGGTCCCTGAGATGAAAAGTTCGCTATGTTGCCTGCAGCGGCCGTTCCGTCAACTCCAGTTGTTGACGCTCCCACTGCCATCACGTTCTTGGCGGTTGCCGGTGAGGTGATTTGGGACGCCCCCAAGGTTCCGCGATCTCCCACCGAAAACACAGGGGTGACGTCCGAACGGTCTCGAACAAAAATGTCGACCGAGCGAGCATCGGCGGTGTATTGACCGTAGTTCCCGTTCAACCCCCAGGCATTCACAGCAATGCGTGCGGTTAATTGCTCAGCGTCACGCAACATGTCGTAGATCGAGCCGATTCGGCCAAATGCCCCCGTAGGATCGTATTCGAGTGCATACATGACCAAGTTCGCAGCCGGAGCTACGCCTCGTGCAGAAGCATCTCCTGTGCCGTTGCCAACCACGGTAATCGCCACGTGTGTGCCGTGTCCCGAATTGGAATCGGCAGGTGAAGAGTCCAGCCCGTATTGGGTCACCACACCAGCCACACGTCCGGTGAGGTCGGGATGGTTTTGATCCAATCCCGTGTCTGCAATAGCAATCATTTCGCCTGAGCCGTCAAGCGAAAAGGTGGCGTTGCTGGACACATCCGCCACGCCAGCAATGGTCCATGCCACGGCGTTGTGAGGCACCAGTGGTGCAGAAGGTTCAACCCACATCACACGCCCATCACGGACCAAGTGCAACAACAGCTCATCGCTTCGTGTGTGGTCCACGGAGAGGCGACAGAGCCAAGCATCACACCATGCGTCATCTGCGCCGTAACGGACAGCGTCTCGAGCAAGGGATTCGTACCCTCCAACGGCCAAATCCGATGTTGGGACGACGGTCAAGGCGTCAACCTCACCCCATGTTTCGTGAAGTGTGGGCGCAAGCCGCCATCCCGGTTGCTGATGACCGACCCATCTGACCAGTTCGCTGACCTGAAGACCCTCGATGGCCAATGCTGGAGGTGATGGCAACCGAACCAGCCATGCTGCGTCATGCAAGACATCCAACACCTCCAAACTGTGATGTTTAGCAAGATCTTCCATAACATCACCGTTGGGTGCATGAAGTTGAACGATGGCCAGTCCAGTGGTCAACCCGTCGTTTTGACGATCAAAGCCTTTGGGGACTTCAGGCCCTTCTCCAAGAAGGGGGTCAAACGAACCCGCTGCCAAATGAATCGTGCCCGTCGAGTTGGCGACGTCGCCAGCCAGCACCTGAGGTTGCGGGAGTAAACTCCAATGTGAAGCGGCTTTTGCCAAACGCTCCTCCTCCGAAACCGCCGTGGTCTCTGGTGCCTGTTCATCCACGTCGAAATCATGGCCTGTGGAGGAAGGCTGAGCCATTCCCGAGAGAGGGAGGGTCACCATCAGCCACAACACTAGCCACAAGGTGGACTGAGAACGCATGTCGTTGGGACTCCAAGACCGTTTTTCAATACACCTCTTCGGTGCGTAAACCAATCGAGGTTCAAATGCCGTTGTAGGCTGAAATGGCGGCGTCCGTTTGCGCCACACTGGCTCTCCAATCTGACTCGGTTCCCATGAGGGCGCGAATCGCATCAACGTTTTCCGGAATCACATCAGATTCTTGATGGATAGCCTGGAAGAAGTAAAGGGTGTCACCGTCAAGTTTGACCCCGTCTTCCCAGACAAAAATTTCGTGGAGATCGCCCCACTTCCTTCCAATATCCCGGGCGTATTCCATGACCTCTGCGGTTGTGGTGATGTTGGTTTCTCCTCCGTTCATGATAATGATTCGGGGTTGATTGCGCCACAAATCGAGCACACTTTCGGTGGTGAGGCCGTGACCTGGTGGGAGGAAAGCCACGATGGAATGACAGTGCATCAAGGTGGTCGGGACAGCAACGGCCATGGAATTGATTTGAATCTCAGGTTTGACGGTCATCACGTCTGGGCCGTGATGCGATGGCACCTTCAGCACGGGTTTGATGGCGTTGATGGGACCCTTTGCTGAGTCGCCAGGATCTGCTGCCCTTCGAATCATGGTGCACTCAACCTTGAGTGAACCGCAACGGTCGTAGAGCGGAACAAGGGTTCGTGAGAGTCCAGTGGTGTTGCAGGAAACCACTCGAGTTCCCGGAGCGTTCAGGTTCTGTTCGTGGTTGGCCGATGAGGTGTACGACCGTTCAGCCATGGCATGTTTTTCTCCACCTTGAAAAATGTATTTTACACCGGCGTTAACGTAGATTTCTTTGTTGGCCGCCCCTACCTTCCCCGGTGAGCAATCAACGACCACGTCCGCTTTCGCAAGCAGGTCGCTCAAACCGCCCATGCAGGTGTAACCGGCCGGTGCGAAAGCGTCGATTCGCTCTTGATCGTTGAAGGTGCAGTACAGTGGGTAACCCTTTCGAACGGCAAGGTCGCAGCCAAAAGAAGGTCGCGTTTTGGTGACGCCAACAATCTCCATGTCGCTTTGAGCATCCACTGCGTCAGCAACACGCTTTCCAATGGTACCGAATCCGTTGATGGCGACTTTGATGGTCATCCCGTTCCCCAATCCTCCCGTCGTGAACGACCTCAATAAGGGTTCTTCATCCATCATCAGCGACCGGTTGCCCAACCACCGATTACCTTCCCCTCACACGGATGGATATTTGTGCAAGGAGCAAGAGCGAAACTCATGGCGGGCACATCCGAGGTCGTCCAGCGTTCTCTAAACATCAACGCAAAGTTGGTTCCTCGCCTCGAGGCAGCCGCAAAACAGAATGCTATTCTGCGCATTGGGTGGACAAACGCTGGAGACCCTGTCCCTAAAAACGGGGAATTGGGTCTTTGCCCCGGGTTGCCGGATGGGGCGAGAATTCGCGCCTTGGGCGTGTTGGGTTCATGGACGGCTGCATTCGGCAAAGGAGGTTCGTTCACCATTCAAGGGGATTCTGGAGGGTTCTTAGGAGCCGGAAACGACGGGACCAGCATTCGTTGCGAACAACTCTCCGGTGATTACACCGGCTTCGCCATGCACAGCGGCGACATTACGGTCCTCGAGGGGGCAGGAAACGATGCAGGTGCCATGATGACAGGAGGCCGTCTTGTCGTTCGTGGACCGTGCGGAGCTCGAATTGGCGGTGGCATGTCAGAAGGATTGATCGTCGTCCATGGCGATGTCGGACCCGACCCGGGAGCCGGCATGACGGGAGGATGTATCGTGGTGAACGGACGTTGCCCCACGCCGCCACCCGGTGTCGTCCTCCGACCACTTGAAACGAAGGAACTCAATGCCATCAACAAGGAACTCGCAGATGAATCCCTTCACGTACCCAGCGATGCAGTGTGCTTGTCTGCTCATGAAAACAGCCTGACCGTGGAGGGTTTGGGGGACATGGTATCTTCAAGCGACCTCTCGTCTGTGGGATTGACACCAAGCGGCCAGCCCCGTCTTCCGCCCTACGCCACCGTGGACACCATCGCCCTCATCGGAGTGACCGAAGAAGTCAACCCACTCGCATTGCCCATTCCCATGATGCCGCATCTCCCCGCTGACATGGACCTCACGGGGGGGTCTGCGAGCGAAGCCACGCAAGCCGTGCTCAACCAGCATCCCTCCCTCGTTCACAATCAACCTCGATCGATGGACGTTTACATCGTGGATGGTGATCGTCTGACGGACGTGGTGAACGCTGTTCCAATGGCCGGAGGCTTTGCTGTGGATTTGGACCGTTTGCCATCCATGAACGCTGAACAGCTTGATGGATTGCTGGTCGCCTTGCGCTCCATCGCCCGAGAAGATGCACCGTCGATGCTGATTCAAGCCGTTGGACGGGTTGAAGCACTCCACCGTTCGGCAGTGCATCACGACGTCCATGTCGCCATGGCTCGAATTGAGGACGGGTCCGGATTGAGCGAGGCTGCAGCACTGCCCATCATCGGCCGGTCCAACAAAGAACATCTCACCGGCAACAGCACACAATCCGCCGTCCTGCTGGGTTTCGCAGCCACGGGTCATGATGTCGCCGTCCTTCTTGCGGCTGGCATTCACATCGTTGCTAGCGAGGTACCGGTCGCTGACCTCGATGACATGGCGTTGTGGTTGATGGGAACGCAAGACGACTTGGCCCACGAACTCAGACGTGTCGGTGTCACCAGCGTCGACATGCTTCAGCGTCAACATCTGCGAGCACTTGATACGGAAACCGCCTCCGTGAGCGGCTTGAGATTGGCAGGATACGGCCGCCCGCTGCCCCACTGGTTTGCTCGTTAGGTGATGTCCATGCCCACCATCTCTGTGCCACAAGCCCTTTTGGCCGAACTCATGGCCAACCACGGCTACATGCACGACCATGAGGATGTTGAGCATCGACTCCCTCTCCTCGGAACCGACATCGACGGGTGCACGCCCGAGACGCTTGACATCGAAATATTCCCCGACCGCCCAGATTTATTGAGTGGTGAAACACTTGCCTTCGCCATGCGGAATTTTCTGCACGATGCTGAAAGCAAACCTGGCATGGCCTCAACACCCAGCGGCTTGACCGTGACCGTTGATCCACAATTAAAATCGGTGCGTCCAGTCATTTATGCAGCGGTCGTCAAAAACGTCACCGTGCCCAACGATCCAGAAGGGCGAGAAGCGTTCATCAAGGCCCTCATGGACCACCAAGAGAAACTTCACTTTGCTCTTGGACGAGGTCGTCAACGAGCATCGATTGGCGTCCACGATCTCGAACAACTCCACCCCCCCTTCCGGGTTGAAGCCGTTTCTTCAGACACGTCGTTTGTACCTCTTGGGGAAACCAAGTCCATGTCCATCGGTGACATTCTCAAGCAGCACCCCAAAGGAACAGAATACGCTCACTTGCTTGATGGAATGGAACGGTTTCCATTGATTCTGGACCAGGCGAACGATGTGCTTTCCTTCCCTCCCATCATCAATGGGGCCCACACAACGGTGACTCACGCCACCAAGGATTTTTTCATCGATGTAACAGGTTGGGACACCAGAGCATGCGAAGCTGCCTTGATGCTCGTCTGCTTGCAACTTAGGGAGCGCGGTG
Source organism: Candidatus Poseidoniales archaeon (assembly GCA_009887255.1). Taxonomy (GTDB): domain Archaea; phylum Thermoplasmatota; class Poseidoniia; order Poseidoniales; family Poseidoniaceae; genus Poseidonia. The sequence continues at coordinate 7,437 of QXXW01000075.1, forward strand.
GCGAGGTTCAATCGGTCGAGATCACCACCTGCGATGGAGACACCATCACCATGCCATCCACAGAAGGTCAACGCCATATGGTGCCCGAAGAACTTGTCAAACACCTGCTTGGCCGGACCATGAACGACCAAGAGATCATCACGGCCTTAACACGAATGGGGGGGCGACTCCACGGACGTGTCAAGGCATCGGACGAGGCCCCATTGAGCAGTCAATCAATGGCTCAAGCCAGTCGGGGAACGCACTTGCTCGACATCGAGATGCCGCGATGGCGTTTTGATGTGCTTCATCCCGTTGACATCGTTGAAGACATCGCCATTGGACACGGTTACGAAGACCTTGGCCAAGATTGGCCCAAGGCACATCTGACCGCAATGGCTCGTCCGGACCATCAATTGAGGCGGAGGCTAAGGGAAGCCTTCCAAGGCATGGGGTTCCTGCAGATACAATCGCTGACGCTGTCCAACATGGAAGACCAATTTTCAAAGATGCGTTGGACGCCAAACCACGATGTCACGCACATCACAAACCCCATTACCGTTGATCACACCATCCTTCGACAACACCTCATGCCAGGGTTGATTCGTCTGCTGGCTGCCAACAAACACCACGACTTGCCGCAACGTGTTTACGAATTAGGGACCGTCGTCAGGAACCACATCAATACGGACCGGTTGGCGTTCTTGTCTGCGGAACGTTCGGGAGGTTTTGCCGCCGTACGTGGTCGAATTCAAGCGTTTTGCCGTGACCTGGGCATCCGTTCATGGCGAGCAGAGCCCCTTGAGGTCAACGATGGTCCTTGGCTGGCTGGCCGAGGTGCTAAATTGTTCATCGACGACACATGGGTTGGCTGTTTTGGGGAATTGGACCCCTCGATCGCTGACCAATACGAATTGAACGTCCCCCTCAACGGGGGCGAAATCGATGTGATGGCGTTGATGGGCGTGGTTGAAGATCCGGTGTGATGGGTGTCATGTGCGGGCGTTTTGCATTGGCCACCCCTCTTGAAAAGGCCCTTGCTGGTGATGAATCAATTGATTTGTCGGACCTTGAACCAATGAATCCTTCGTGGAACGTGGCCCCAACGCAGCGTCCTGCGGTCGTGCATCTTGACCCCAACAACCCCAACGGTCCGATGAGGGTCAAACGAATGGCGTGGGGTCTGCGGCCGTCTTGGTCTCGTCCATCAAACACGGAACCAATCAACGCAAGATTGGAGACTGTCAGCGAAAAACCAATGTTTCGGGACGCCTTCAACCAACGCCGTGGGTTGCTTCCAATGGACGGCTGGTACGAGTGGATGACGACGCCAGTTGGGCAACAACCTTGGTACAACACCCACATTGCTGACGAGGTGCTCTATGCAGCCGTTGTGCATGATGAATGGAACGGTTCGAACACACCCCATTCATCGTTTGCCATGCTTACCACGGCCGCCAACGAAGACTGCAAAAAGGTGCATCATAGGATGCCGGTGTTGCTCAGGCAACATGAATTCTCGGCTTGGGTTCGGGAGGCAGTTCTGCCGTCTCCAACGCCTGCAGGTACCGTGAAATGCCACGCGGTCTCTAGAGATGTCAACAATGCAAACAATGACCACAAGGGGCTGATTCACCCGCTACCTACCCTCTTTTGATCAGCCGTAAGGAGCGTACGAGCCGTTCTCAAGCATCACATAAGGCGTGCTCTCATACGAGCCATCAGCCATTTTCTTGTAATGGTAGCCATCGGTGTGATGAATCCACGAATGGTTGTCATCATCATGTCGGAGATCGTCTTCGGCACTGGCGCCCGTAAGGGGACTTGCGTTGGCGTCAACCTCGTGAGCATCAGGTTGGTCCGATGGTGAGCCGGTCACGCCTTCG